>NZ_JASATQ010000025.1:0-64430 GCF_038440415.1 Sphingomonas sp. OTU376
CCCCCCCCGCCCCCCCCGGGGGGGCCCAGGGTCACGAGCGGAACGGCAGAGAAACCCTGGGCCCCGGCCTTCGCCGGGGAACAAGGTAGATTGCCAGATGCGCCCTTATCGGTGAGGATTACCGCCGATGGGGTATCTCGTATTGTTCCTGGCCGGCGCCTTGCTCTGCAACGCGATCCCGCACCTTGCCTCCGGCCTGCGCGGGGAGCCCTTCCCCACTCCCTTTGCCCGTCCGCGCGGCGTGGGGCACTCCTCGCCGCTGATGAACTTCTATTGGGGCACCGCGAACCTGCTGATCGGGATCTCGGCGCTGCTCAGCTACTCGCTGCACGACTATGGCGTGTGGCCGGTGATCGCCGGCTGGCTGGTGCTGGGGAGTTACTGTGCGTGGCACTTCGGGAAAGTGCGGCGGTAGGGCTAAGCACTGTCGCCATTTTGGCGTCGCCTTGTGAGCGTTGATACGGCAGTCCCCTGTCTAGCAGGTTCAGGCTCACCCCGTTTTGCCCGTATTACCGTGGCCCAACCTTCGAACGGCGCCCGAATGACCGCAGCCAAGCCAAACATCGCATTCCCTATCGCGACCCCGACGAGAATCAGCGTTGGCACGTGTTCAAGCATTTGCCGCTCCGAGCTCACCCTGTAATCTTAAGATAAGGCCCAAGGGCCCTCCACGATTACGGCGGATTTGCCGCCTCAGCGCCTGCTCCTGCCAAGCGCACTTATCGACAGAGCATTTCCTCGTTGAGTCGAGCAAGGGGCTGGAGGTCGATTTTCCTATGCTCTCACTTCCGCCCGAACAGCTTCTCGATGTCGCCGTGCGCCAGCTTCACCCAAGTGCAAGCACGTTCCGTCACTGTTTGAAAATTCGGCTTTCGAAATCGTTCAGCAGGTGGCCGCCTTCGATCTCTTGTCCGTTCCGATAGGCTAAGAACGAACGATCCAAAATGTCGTGAAGCTCGCGACGCTTTTCCGCCCATTGGTCTTCGGGATAGGCGATCAAGACACCGGCGTGGAGTTGCTCAAATGCGCGATCCAGCGTCATCTGACCATCGGCTGGAAGAAAGTCGCGATACGGGAATTTATCAGGCGCATAGCCAAGGACATAGGCGATGTGATTCCAGAGATCGTCCACGGTTTCCATTACGAACATTCTCTAAGCCTTCACTTCCGCCCGAACAGCTTCTCGATATCGCCATGCGCCAATTTCACCCAGGTCGGGCGGCCATGGTTGCACTGGCCGGAATGCGGGGTGACTTCCATTTCGCGGAGCAGCGCGTTCATCTCGGCGACCGAGAGCACCCGTCCTGCCCGCACCGAGCCGTGGCAGGCCATGGTCGCAGCGACATGGTCGAGCTTTTCCTTGAGGCTGAGCGCTTCGTCAAAGCTGGCCAGTTCGTCGGCGAGGTCGGTGACCAAGGCGTGGACATCGCCCTTGCCGAGCGCGGCGGGAACGGCGCGGACCAGCACGGCGTGGGGGCCGAAGCGCTCGATGTCGAGGCCGAAGTCGGAGAGCTCGCCGGCGCGCGCCTCCAGCCGGTCGCAGCCGGGTTCGTCGAGCTCGACCACTTCGGGGACGAGCAGGCCCTGGCTGGCGACACCGCCTTCGGACATCGCCCGGCGCATCCGCTCGAGGACGAGGCGCTCATGCGCGGCGTGCTGGTCGACCAGGACCAGGCCGTCCTCGGCTTCGGCGACGATATAGGTCTTGGCGACCTGGCCACGCGCGACGCCGAGCGGATGCTGGACGCTTTGCGGCACCGGCGCGATGGCCGGCTCGGCGCGGGCGAGCGGCGGCGGAGCGGCAAAGCTCGGACGGCGATCCTGGACGCTCGAATAATTGTAGGACGGTGCCGGACTGTATTGCGGTGCCGGGGTGAAGGCCGGCTCGGCATCCCAGAGCTGCGGCGCGGGTGCCGGCGGCGGGCTGGTTTCGCTGGTCCACATGCCGAGCGCTGCTTCGCTCGGGCGCTGGACGCTGCGGTGGCCGGCCTCGTCGAGCGCACGGCGCAGGCCCGAGACGATCATCCCGCGCACCAGTGCCGGATCGCGGAAGCGAACCTCGGTCTTGGCGGGGTGGACGTTGACGTCGACCTGGTCGGGCGGGACGTCGAGGAACAGCGCGACCACCGGATGCCGGTCGCGCGCCAGCATCTCGGCATAGGCGCCGCGCAGGGCGCCGATCAGCAGGCGATCCTTCACCGGGCGGCCGTTGACGAAGAGATACTGGTGATCGGCGACGCCGCGATTGAAGGTCGGCAGGCCGGCGACGCCGCCCAGCACCAGCCCTTCGCGCTCGAAATCGATCGCAACGCTGTTCTCCGCCAGCGCCCGGTCGGTCAGGCCGGCGACGCGCTCGGGGCCGCTCTCATTGCCCTGGACATGGAACGCCTTGCGCCCGTCATGCTCGACCGAGAAGGCGATATCGGGCCGCGCCATCGCCAGCCGCTTCATCACATCGAGGCTGGCGGCATATTCGGCGCGCGGCGAGCGCAGGAACTTGCGGCGGGCGGGCACGCGGGCGAACAGGCTCTCGACTCGGATCCGGGTGCCCGGCGGCAGTGCGGCGGGGCCTTCGGAGACGACTTCGCCATTATCGACGATCCGGTGCCACCCCTCGGCGCCGCGCACCCGGCTTTCGAGCGACATGCGCGCGACGCTGGCGATCGAGGGCAACGCCTCGCCCCGGAAACCCAACGTCGTGACCTGATCGATCTCGTCATCGGGCAGCTTGGAGGTGGCGTGCCGCTCCAGCGCGAGCGCCATTTCGGGCGGCGACATGCCGCATCCGTCGTCGGTGACTTCGATCAGATCGGTGCCGCCACCGGATAGCTTGACGGCGATCCGGGTCGCCCCGGCGTCGATGGCGTTTTCGACCAGTTCTTTCAGCGCGCTGGCGGGGCGTTCGACCACTTCGCCTGCAGCAATCCGGTTGACAAGATGTTCGGGTAGACGGCGTATTGACATGGTCGTTGCTCTAGCCCAAGCGACGGCATCCCGCGACCCCAACCGCATCGCACCAGGCCGGATTCTTCAGTCCGTCCCGGAAGGGGCCGGACTAGATTTTTTTGAAGAGCTGCGCGGCGGGCGCCCGCGCCGCAGGACGGAACCATAGATGGCATTTCCCCGCTTGTTCAATTTCATGTCCCACGACATGGCGATCGACCTCGGCACCGCGAACACCGTCGTGTATCTGCGCGGCCGCGGCGTCGTCCTCAACGAGCCGTCGGTGGTGGCGGTCGAGACGCTGAACGGCGTCAAGCGTGTGAAGGCAGTCGGTGACGACGCCAAGCTGATGATGGGCAAGACCCCGGGCAGCATCGAGGCGATCCGCCCGCTGCGCGACGGCGTGATCGCCGACATCGACATCGCCGAGGAAATGATCAAGCACTTCATCCGCAAGGTGCATGGCCAGCGGCGCTTCATGCGCTGGCCGCAGATCGTGATCTGCGTGCCGTCGGGTTCGACCTCGGTCGAGCGCCGCGCGATCCGTGACGCCGCCTCGAACGCCGGCGCCTCGCAGGTCTGGCTGATCGAGGAGCCGATGGCGGCGGCGATCGGCGCCGACATGCCGGTGACCGAGCCGATCGGCTCGATGGTCGTCGATATCGGCGGCGGCACCACCGAAGTCGCCGTGCTCTCGCTGCGCGGCCTCGCCTACTCCACCTCGGTCCGCGTCGGCGGCGACAAGATGGACGAAGCGATCGTCTCGTACGTGCGCCGCAACCATAACCTGCTGATCGGCGAAGCCACGGCCGAGCGCATCAAGCAGGAAGTCGGCATCGCCAAGCCGCCGGCGGACGGCATCGGCCAGACGATCCACATCAAGGGTCGCGACCTGGTCAACGGCGTGCCCAAGGAAATCCAGATCAACCAGGGCCAGATCGCCGAAGCACTGTCCGAGCCCGTCGGCACGATCGTCGAAGGCGTGCGCATCGCGCTCGAGAACACGGCACCGGAACTGGCCGCCGACATCGTCGACCAGGGCATCGTGCTCACCGGCGGCGGCGCGCTGCTGCAGGGCATCGACGAAGTGCTGCGCGACGAGACCGGCCTGCCCGTGACGATCGCCGAAGACCCGCTGACCTGCGTGGCGCTGGGCACGGGCCGCGCGCTCGAGGATCCGGTGTTCCGCGGCGTGCTCATCCAAGTCTAAGCGAGGATAAGGGGAGATGGCGCCGCCACGCAACCGGCGCCCGGGTTTTTCGCGGCGGGCGCAATACGGGCTCTTCCTCGGCTATGTGGGCGCGGTCGGCGGCATGCTGATCGGCGTGGCCTTGCTGCTGCTCTCGACGTTCAACCCGCCGGCCTTCGCGGCGGTGCGCGGCTTCTTCTCGGAGATCACCACGCCCGTCGCCAGTGGCCTCACCTGGGTGCGCACCAGCGTGGCCGGGGTGCCCGGCGGCGTCTCCAGCTACTGGAACGTGCGCGGCGAGAACGCGCGGCTGAAGAAGCAGATGGCGGATGACGCGCTGCTGGTCGATCGCGCGCGCACGCTCAACCAGGAGAATCGCCACCTGCGCGAGATGCTCAAGCTGCGCGACGTCTCCACCGATGCGGTGGCGGTGGCGCGGCTGGTGGCGAGCTCGATCGGCAGCACCCGCCGCTATGCCACGCTCAACGCGGGCGGCTGGCAGGGCGTGAAGTCGGGCCAGCCCGTGCGCCAGCCCGACGGGCTGATCGGCCAGGTGGTGGAAACCAGCCCGAACACCGCGCGCGTGCTGCTCATCGTCGATTCGGAGAGCATCGTGCCGGTGCGCCGCACCCGCGACGGCCTGCCCGGCATCGCCACGGGCCGCGGCGACGGACTGCTCGACATTCGCTCGGCCAGCGTGGCGACGATGATCTTCCAGCCGGGGGATACCTTCGTGACATCGGGCACCGGCGGAATCTTCCCGCCGAACATCCCGGTGGCGCGGGTGATCCGCACCGCGCGCGACATTGCGGTGGCAGCACCCTCGGCCAATCCGGACGCGCTTGATTTCGCGCTGGTCCAGCAGACCTTCCTGCCCGAGCCGACGCCTACGCCGAGCGCCTCGCCCAGCGCGAAGCCGGCGGCGCAGAAGAAATAGCGGTGACCGACTATATTCCTCTCGGCCGCAGCGAGAAGATCCCGCGCAGCGTCTGGCTGGCGCCGCTCTCGGTGGTGCTGGGATCGATGACGGTGCTGCTGCCGATCATCGCGACCGTGCCCTTCCTGCCGCCGTTCGGGCTGATGATGCTGCTCGGCTGGCGGCTGGTGCGCGGCGATGCGATGAAGGTGTGGATGCCGGTGCCTCTGGGCTTTGTCGACGACATGCTGAGCGGCCAGCCGCTGGGCAGCGCGATGGTGCTGTGGACGCTGGCGATCCTGATGGTCGATGTGCTCGACACGCGGCTGGTGTGGCGCGATTTCTGGCAGGACTGGCTGATCGCATCGGCGGCGATCGGGCTGGTGCTGATCGGCGGGCGGCTGCTGGCGACGCCGTTCAGCGCGCATGTCGATACCGCGCTATTGCTCCAGATTGTCGTCTCGGCGGCACTTTTTCCAGTGATTGCCCGGTTCTGCGCATGGCTCGATCGGGATAAGAAGCGACAATAATGGCCCGGATCACCGAAGCAGCGCAGGCTTACAGTTTCTCCCGCCGCGCGCTGGTGCTCGGCGGGCTTCAGGGCACTGCCGCGCTGGTGCTGGCCGGGCGGATGACCTGGCTCGCCGTGTTCGAGAACGAGCGCTACCGGCTGACCGCCGAGAGCAACCGCGTGCGCCTGACGCTCACCCCGCCGCGCCGCGGGTGGATCGTCGATCGCAACGGCATCCCGATCGCCAACAACCGCACCGCATTCCGCGTCGACATGATCCCCGACCGGATGGAGGACAAGGAAAAGACGCTGGGCATGCTCCAGCAGATCCTGAGCCTGGGCGAGGAGGAGATGGCGCGCATCCGCACCGACCTGAAGCGCGCGTCGGGCTTCCAGCCGGTGCAGGTCTCCGACAAGCTCGACTGGGAGCATTTCGCCGCGGTCAGCGTGCGCGTGCCCGAGATGCCGGGCGTGCAGCCCACCCGCGGCTTCTCGCGCAACTATCCGCTGGCGGCGGGCGTCGCGCATCTGGTCGGCTATGTCGGCACCGCCTCGGCCGAGCAGTACAAGAAGGAAAAGGACCCGCTGCTCGTCGCCCCCGGCTTCAAGCTGGGCAAGGACGGGCTGGAAAAGGTGCTGGAGGACCGCCTGCGCGGCACGCCCGGCGCCAAGCGCGTCGAAGTCACCGCGCATGGCCGGCTGGTCAAGGAACTCGCCACTCGGCCCGACCAGCCCGGCGAGACGGTGAAGCTTACCATCGACGCGCTGCTCCAGGAATATGTCGCGCGGCGGCTGGGCACCAATTCGGGCTCGGCGGTGGTGATCGATGTGAGCAATGGCGACATCCTCGCCATGGTCTCGATGCCGGCATACGACCCCAACAGCTTCTCCGATGGCATCAGCCGCAACGAATGGAAGATGCTGAGCGAGGACGACCACGTCCCCTTGATGAACAAGGTGCTGCAGGGTCTCTATCCGCCGGGCTCCACGGTGAAGCCGATGAACGGCCTGGCGCTGATGCATGCCGGCGTCGATCCCAATGCCCGCGTCGTCTGCTCGGGCGCGATGCGCGTCGGCAATGGCGTGTTCCACTGCCACAAGCGCGGTGGCCATGGCCCGCTCGACCTCAAGCATGCGATCATGCAGAGCTGCGACATCTATTTCTACGAAATGGTGCGCCGCGTGGGCTATGACGCGGTGGCGCCGATGGCTCGCGCCATGGGGCTGGGCCAGAAGTTCGACCTGCCCTTCTCCACCCAGCGCTTCGGCACGGTGCCGGACAGCGCCTGGAAGCTGAAGCGCTACAAGCAGCAATGGACCGTCGCCGATTCGCTCAACGCGTCGATTGGCCAGGGCTATGTGCTGGCCAATCCGCTGCAGCTGGCGGTGATGGCGAGCCGGCTAGCCTCGGGCCGCGAGCTGATCCCGAGGCTGATCGCCGATGCCCCGCGCATCGAGGCCTCTCCCCTTGCCGCCACGCCGGAGCAGCTCGCGATCATCCGCGACGCGATGTTCGGCGTGATCAACGGAGGCGGCACCGGCGGCGCGGCGCGCATGCTGGTCCCCGGCATCTCGCTGGCGGGCAAGACCGGTACCGCCCAGGTGCGCCGCATCACCATGGCCGAGCGCCGCTCGGGCGTGCTCAAGAACGCCTCGCTGCCATTCAAGCTGCGCGACCACGCGCTGCTCGTCTGCTTCGCGCCGGCCGACAATCCCAAATATGCCGCCGGCATCGTGCTCGAGCATAACGGCCACACGATCCGCAATCTCGACACGCCGCAGATCGGCCGCGACATCATGACCTTCCTGTTCGACCGGAAGCGCGCGATGGACTCGCTGCACGCCGAGGAGCCGACCTGGGGTGGCGACTATCGCACCCGGATGGCGGCCCAGTCCGCGGCGTTCAGGGCCGCGCAGAGCGCCCCGCCCCCCGAGGCACCCGAGGACGCGGCGGAGGCAGCGAGCACCGTCGCCTCCGAAGCGGCCAACGCCACGACCAGCAACACCATCGACAGCAGCGCGGCCGAACGCGGCAGCGTGGAGGCAGACTGATGTCCACGCTCCAATCCTCGGGCCTTGGCCCCTCGGGCATCGTCCCCGGCCCGCTTGCCCAGCTCCCCTGGCGGATCATCGGGCTGGTGGTGGCGATCGGCATGTTCGGGCTGGTCGTGCTCTATTCGGCGGCGAGCGGCAGCGTGACGCCCTGGGCGTTCAACCAGGGGCTACGCTTCTTCGTGTTCCTGGCCATGGCGATCGGCATGTCGCGCGTGCCGGAGACCTTCTGGGCGCTGGGCGCCTTCCCCATGTACATCGTCGTCGTGCTGATGCTGGTGGGCGTGGAGCTGCTCGGCGCGGTCGCCGGCGGCAGCCAGCGATGGCTCGACCTGGGCTTCATCCGATTGCAGCCTTCCGAGCTGATGAAACCGGTGATCATCATGGCGATGGCCCGCTTCTACGAGATCCTGCCCGCCGGCGAGATCCGCAAGTTCGGCGCGCTATGGCCCGGCTGCGTGCTGATCGGCATCCCGGCGGCGCTGGTGATGCTGCAGCCCGATCTCGGCACCGCGCTGGCGATCAGCTTCGGCGGCGTCGCGGTGATGTTCCTGGCCGGCCTGCCACTGCGCCTGTTCATCGGCGGCGCGCTGGCGCTGGCGCTGGCGATCCCTTTCGCGGTGAACTTCGTCCTGCACGACTATCAGCGCAACCGCGTGCTGATCTTCCTCAACCCCGAGAGCGACCCGCTGGGCACCGGCTATCATATCAGCCAGTCCAAGGTGGCGATCGGTTCGGGCGGCGTGTTCGGCAAGGGCTTCCTGCAGGGCACGCAGAGCCATCTCGACTATCTGCCCGAGGGGCATACCGACTTCGCGCTGGCGACGATGATGGAGGAATGGGGCCTGATGGGCGGCTTCTTCCTGATCATCGGCTTCAGCATCCTGATCCGCTGGGCGATCGGCGTGAGCATGCGCGCGCAGAGCCGCTTCGCCCGGCTGACCGCTTCCGGCCTTGCCGCGACGATCTTCTTCTACTGCGCGATCAACATGGCGATGGTGATGGGCCTGGCGCCGGTGGTTGGCGTGCCGCTGCCGCTGATCAGCTTCGGCGGCACCGCCGTGATGACCTTCATGATCTGCTTCGGAATCCTGCTTTCCATCGACCGGAACAGCCGCCGCACGCAGCGTTGGTGATTTTTTCAAAATAGGGGGTTTACAAGCCGCGAACCTCGCAGCTAAAGGCCCACCTCCACTGCGGAGGCGCACTCACCAAGGGCGCCGAAACAACCCGGAATGGACGCATAGCTCAGTTGGTAGAGCAGCTGACTCTTAATCAGCGGGTCCTAGGTTCGAGCCCTAGTGCGTCCACCATTCCTTCAATGACTTAGCGGCATATCCTCAGAAGCTTTTCGGGAGCTTTCGGAGCCGCCCAAGCGCAGTTGGCAGACCCAGAAAACGCACGGTGCCATTGGCGCCAGAAGGCTGCAACCGAGCGCAGCAGGCCGGGAGGCCGCCGCGACGCGACAGCCCCCTCCTCTCGATCGCAGGTGCAATGGCTTGCTGGCCCTACGAGATTCCGTGCGGCTGAGCCCCCAGCATCAGCCGCACGCCTTCAAAGCCTCAGGCTGAAGCTGGCGCGCACCGACTGGTCGGAAGCGTTCGAACCGAACTGGCCGCCATAGGCGATGCCGAGCGCTGCCCGCGAGGTAAGCGCGAGATCGATCCCGGCATCGAGCGCGGCGGCATTGCGCGCGATCGGGGTGCCGGCGATCCGGAAGCTGTCGCCACCGCTCGCGTACTGCATCGCCGATAGCGGCGTCACATCGCCGAACGCATGGCGCCAGCCAAGTGCACCGCGGGCCGTGAACTTCGCGCTGCCCAGCGAGAAGGACGGCGCGGCGCGCAGACCGAGCGTGGTGAAGCTGGTGCCGCTTTCCGCCGAGGCGATCCGGAGCGCCGCCGCCCCGCCCTTCTCGGTGGCACCGTCGGTGCTCAGCCAGACATGGGCGAAATCGGCGAAGGGCTCGACGCGCGTGGCGCCCAGCTCGATACGATAGGCGAGCTCGCCAAAGGCCTGGGTGGTGCGGGCATCCTGCTCGCCCTTGAGGCCATCCGTGAAGCCTGGGAAGGCGACCAGGCGCGTCGTGTCGAGCTTGTGCCAGCCATGAGACAAGCCGATCCGCACGGCTGCCCCACCCAGGTCCGCGCCGCCATAGATGCCGATCTCATAGCTGTCGCGCGTGCCGGACGAGCCATGTGCCCGCGTGTCGAAGCTGGCACGGTCATAGCTGCCGACCAGGCCAAGCCGCGCCTTGCCGAGGACCGTGGCGTCGGCGCCGAGCACGAAGCCGTTGACCGAACGATTGAGGCGGGCGGCGTTGCCGTCGCTTCCCCAATGCCCCCAGGATCCGAAGCCATTGCCCCAGATGGCGAAGCCGGCGTCCGCCGCGCGCAGGCGATCGGCGACCGCGTCGCGCAGGAAGCGGCTGTCTTCGATCAGCGCGGTGCGTGCCGAGGCGTGGACTTCGCCGGAAAGCTGGTCGAACGCGGCGCGGGCCTGCTCGGCCGAGAGATTGGCCACCGCCGCGAAGACCGGACTGTTCCAGCCCAGGCCCTGGGTCGCGGTGCCGGTCGCGACCTGGTTCGGCGTGGCACCGACGCTGGCGAAGCTGATGTCGTTGCGCCGCAGCCGCAGATAGACGTTGTTGCCGTCATAGCTGAGCGAGGGATCGAGGAAGGCGAGGTTCGAGGTTACGCCGCCGAACCGGCCGGTGCCCGCGATGCCGCCATCAGCGTGGAGGATCAGATAGCTGGTCTCCGGCCGGTAGTTGCCGGCACCGGCAAGCACCGAGACGGTGCCGCCGTTGAGCGTGGCGGTGCCCGTGGCGACGATGCGGTCGGCCAGGCCCGCGGCGTCGGCCTCGACCTCATAGGTCGAGCCGGTGTTGAAGACGATGTTCCCGGCGACGTTCAGCGTGCCGATCGAATTGCCCGGCGCGATGGTGCCGGAGACGATGGTGTTGCCCATGGTGCCGGTGCCCTGCAGACGTCCGGCGGCCAGCACGGTTACCGTGCCGCCGAGCTTGCCGTTCACCGCCAGCGTGCCGTTCGCGACGCTGGTCGTCCCGGTATAGCCGCTCGAATCGCCGGTCAGCTCGGTCTTGCCCGAACCCGCCTGCCGGATGCTGCCGGCACCGCTGAGTACGCCGGCGAAGACAAGATTGTTCGAGCGGTTGAAGGCCAGCGTGCCGCCATTGGCGACATTGCCGGTGATCCCGCCGGTCGTGCCGCCATCGCCGAGCTGCAAGGTGGCGCCTGCAGCGATGCTGGTGCGGCCGGTATAGCCGCTGTCCGCGGTGAAGGTGACGCTGCCGCTCAGGATGCGCACCGCTCCGGAGCCCGAGATCGTGCCGGCAAAGTTGTTGGAGCTGGAACGGGCAAAGGTCAGCGTGCCGCTGTTGGCGACATTGCCGGTGATCGAGCCGGTGGTGCCGCCATTGCCCAGCTGCAAGGTCGCGCCGGTGGCGATGCTGGTGCCGCCGGTATAGCTGTTGCCGGCGGTGAGCGTGAGGCTGCCACTCAGGACCTCCACCGCGCCCGAGCCCGTGATCCTCCCCCCCAGAGTGCCGGCATCGGAACGGGCAAAGGCGAGCGTGCCGTCATTGGCCACGGTACCGACGATCGAGCCGGTCGTCCCGCCATTGCCGATCTGCAGGATCGCACCGGTGGCGATGCTGGTGCCGCCAGTATAGCCGTTGTCGGCGGTGAGTGCGACGCCGCCGCTGAGGATGCGCACCGCGCCGGTGCCGGAGATGATGCCGCCGAAGCCGATCTCGTCCGAACGTCCGAAGGCGAGCGTGCCGTCATTTGCGACATTGCCGGTGATCGAGCCCGTCGTGCTGCCGCTGCCCAGCTGCAGGGTCGCGCCGTTGGCGACGCTGGTACCGCCGGTATAGCTGTTGTTGGCGGTGAGCCTTATGCTGCCGCTCAGGACCTCCACCGCGCCCGCGCCGGAGATGGTGCCGCCGAAGCTGCTGGCATCGGAGCGCGTGAAGGCGAGCGTGCCGTCATTGGCGACATTGCCGCCGATCGAGCCGCTGGTGCCGCTGCCGACCCGCAGCGTCGCACCCGCGGCGATGCCGGTGCCGCCGGAATAGCTGCTGTCGGCGGTGAGGGTGACGTCGCCGCTCAGCACGCGCACGGCCCCGGTGCCGGAGATGATGCCGTCAAAGCTGGTCTCATCGGAGCGCGCAAAGGCGAGCGTGCCGTTGTTGACGACATTGTTCGTGATCGAGCCGCTCGTCCCGCCGTTGCCGATCTGCAGCGTGCCGGCCTGGATGGTGGTGCCGCCCGAATAGCTGTTGGTGCCCGTGAGGATCAGCGTCCCCGCCTCGGTCTTGATGAGAGCGCCGGTTCCGGTGATCTCGGTGGCGATCTCGGCGCTGTCGGCGAGCACGCGGATCTCGCTGCCGGCCGGATCGGTGACCAGCTGGCCGCTGCCCTGCAGGACATAGCCCTTGTTGACGAACTGGAGGCCGAGGAAAGACTGCGCGCCCGCAACGGTGATCGTGCCGCCGACATAGCCGTCGTCATCCTTGAACACGGCGTAATTGCCCGCCCAGCTCGCCGGGGCGGTGCCGCCCTGGTTGAGCCACTGGGTGTTCGCGGCGTTCCAGGTGCCGTCGCCGCCCTGCCAGTGCTGCAGCGTATCGTCTCCGGGGATCAGCGACGGGCTGATAAACAGGTCTACACTGCCGC
This sequence comes from Sphingomonas sp. OTU376, assembly GCF_038440415.1. NCBI lineage: Bacteria > Pseudomonadati > Pseudomonadota > Alphaproteobacteria > Sphingomonadales > Sphingomonadaceae > Sphingomonas > Sphingomonas sp. OTU376. Next base: position 12,312 of record NZ_JASATQ010000025.1, read on the forward strand.
CGCCGACCTGCAGCTCGTAATTGACGTTGCTGAGCCCGGGCGTGGTGCCGATCACCGCGGTGTTGCTGGTGATCTGGTGGGTATAGGTGATCAACCGGTAATAGCCGATCCCCGCCGCACCATCGGCCGGGTTGCCGCTCTGGCTCAGGTTGATCGTGCCGTCGAGCGCGAGGTCGCCGCCCGAGACGACGATCCGGTCGCTGATTCCGAACAAGGCCAGGCCGCCGGGTTGGCCCAGCTCGAAATCGAGATTGGCGCCCGCCGCGACCGTGAGGCCGCCGACGACGTTCAGCGTGCCGATCGAGTTGCCCGGCGCGAGATGGCCACCGCTCTGTACGGTCGTGCGGCCGATGGTGCCGGAGCCGCCGACTGTGGCGCCGGAGGCCACGGTGACGCTCGAGCCGAGCCGACCGTTCACTGTCAGCGTGCCTTCCTCGACAAAAGTCGTACCGGTCAGCCAGGATGAATCCCCGGTCAGCGTGAGCCGCCCGCTGCCGGTCTTGTGCAGGTCGCCGGCATCGAGGAGCGTGCCGGCATAGCTGGCGTTGCCGGTCTGGTTGAAGGTCAGCGAGGCACCGGCCAGGATCTTGGCGTTGCCGGTGAAGTGGTTCGCATCGGCGATCACACCGCCCTGGTTGATCGCCCAATCGACCGCGGAGCTGCCGGTCAGGGTGACCGTGCCGCTGCCCATTTTGAGCATGGTGCCGGTGCCGGAGATCGTGCCGGCATAGCTGCCGTCGAAATTCTGGTTGAACGCCACGACGCTGGTGAGCGGGGTGGAGGTGAAGGTCAGGTTGCCGCCCAGGCTGTTGGTGTCGCCGACCAGGTTGCCGCCGGTGATCCGCCAGTCCTGATTGCCGGTGCCGGTGAGCGTCCAGGTGCTCGACCCCGATTTCTCGTAGGTGTCGAAGCCCAGATAATAGTTGAAGCTGGCAGTGGAGCCGATCTCGGTGACGTCGAAGCCCGAATCGGTGCTGCCACCCAGTGCCAGGACATTGTTGACGCCGCCGGCCTGGACCACGACGCCGCCATCCATATAGGAGCCCGCCCGCAGCTCGAGCCGGTTGTTGTCGCCGAACAGGCCGATCGCAAGGTTGCGCTGCGACGATGCGTTCACGCCGCCACGGATGATGCCCGAATTGATGATCGTGGAGCCGCCACCCGCGGCGCCCACCACGCCCATACCACCCGCACCGACCGCGGTGCCGAACGCATAGCGCGGGCCACCCGCGCCGCCATTGATCTCTCCGGCGTTGATCAGTGTCGCGGCCTGGCCATCCATCAGGCGTACGGCCGCACCGCCGGCGCCGGTATAATGACTGGGGTTGCCGCTATTGTTGTAGCCGCCCCGGCCGCCGGTGATGGTTCCGGTCGCGCTGTTCTGGATCGTGCCGCCCCAGGCCTGCACGCCGTCCCCGGCACGTCCGCCACGGGAATAGCCATAACCGCCTTCGCCGCCGGCGATCGCCCCTTCGTTGACCACCGTGCCGAGATTGCTGAGCACCGCGGCGCCACCGGTGCCACCGTCGGTAGTGAAGGTGCCGCCCTCGCCGCCAGTCACCTTGTTGCCGTTCCGGATCGTCAGCGTGCCGCCGTCATAGAGGAATATGCCAGCACCCGAGCCGCCATATTCCTGCCCGATGCCGCCGGTGATCGTGCTGAATGCACCGCCCGTGCCGCCATCGACCGTGACGCTGCCGCCATTGAGCAACACCAGCGCTGCGCCGCCGCCGCCGCCGCTGCCCTGGCCCGAACCGCGGCCGCCATTGCCGCCGGTCACGTCATAACCCTGTGTCGTGACCTGGACATTGGCGCCAGTCAGCACGAGCCCCGCGCCACCGCCGCCAGCCGAAGCGCCGGAGCCGGCGCCGATGCCGCCGTCACCGCCCACATAGTCGATCGAGAAGGCGAAATTGCCGGTGGCCGTGACCAGATTGCCGGCGCCGCCATCGCCGCCCGTCGCCCCGGCGCTACTGCCGCCCGTGCCCCCGCCGCCAGCCGCGATATCGTTGGGTGTGCCGGGCTGGCCACCCGCGGCCCCGCCCGAACTGATGCCGCCAGCCGACGCCGTGCCATCCGGGGTCTGCGCCGCCGAACCGCCGGCGCCCCTGCTGGCGCCGCCGCCGCCGCCGGCGATGCCGCCCTGTCCGATGGTTCGGCCGGAGATCCAGGCGCCGTTGCCGCCGCCCTGGGTGATCCGCTGGGCCTGCGCCATCGAAGGCGCCAGGCTGATCGCCACGGCGAGCGCCGCCAGCGAAGTCGAACCGCGAACCAGACGCGCCGACCGCGCCTTGAGAAACTGATGCTGCATGGCTCACCCCGATGGCGGCCCGTCTCGCCGGGCCGGAATTGCATGTTGAAAGTCGGGACCCATGCGCCGCGGTTCCCCGGACCGGCGGCGATGTCCCGTCCGGCGCTTGCCACGGGGGTGCGGCGGCTCACTATGCGATTCCGGCATGAATGCCCGAGGGGCGGGAGATAGGCATTCAGCCCTTCAAGTTCCCCGGCGAAGGCCGGGGCCCAGTCTCGACGCAGTTGGTTAGGCGCGTGAACTTCTCGACCGACATTGCAGCTGGGCCCCGGCCTTCGCCGCGGAACTGAAAGAGCCGAATGCCGGTACGTGCTAGTGCGCGTTCCTGCGCAGCGTATCGGAGGGGCGCTCGCCGAAGCGCAGGCGATAGGCCTGGGCGAAGCGGCCTAGCTCCCAGAAGCCGTAATGCATCGCGACGCTGGTGATCAGCGTGCTCGACGGGTCCGACGCCATCAGAGTCTCGCGCACCCGCTCGAGCCGGCGGTTGCGGGCATAGTGCATCGCGCTCTCGCCCAGGAACTCCTGGCAGGCGAGGTTGAGCGTGCGCTGCGGCACGCCCACAGCCGCGCAGATCGCGCCGAGCGAGAGCATCTCCTCCGGCCGCTCCTCCACCACGCGCTCGAACCGCGTGACGATGTCGCGGTGGCGGCCAAGCGCGGCGCGGTCGGCACTTACCCGGCCATGGGCAAGGCAGGCGAGCAGGCTGTCGAGGATGGTGCCGGACAGCGCCTTTGCCGGCTGGGGCGCGTCGACGATCCACGGCGTGTCGCGGATCACTTCCGCCATGTCTCGCATCAGGTCGGTGAGCCGAGTCAGCGCGGCCTCCGGGGCGTGGAACATCCGGTCGTCGTCGAGCGGCACACCGTGATCGGTGCCGATCAGGTCGGGCGCATGGCCGGCGAGCCGGTCGAACGGCATGGCGACAATGCCGAAGGCCCAGGGCATGCCGTCGGGCGAGCCGGTGACGGTCCGCTCGTCCGGGCGGAAATGGAAGATGCGCCGGCCGAACAGCTTCCGGCCCGAAACCTGGCGGACGATGCCCGGCTCGGTGGCGAACATGAAGGTGTGGACATTGGGGATGGCCGCGGTCTGCGGGATGCCGCGGGCGAACTTGCCGATGCCGATGTTGAGCCCGTCGAAAACCGCGCGGGCCAGCATCGCGTGGAAGTTCCGCCCGGAGCCGCCCAGCGGATTGGGACTGCTCCCCGAGTTGATCCCGCCGATTGCCGATGCCATCGCGTCAGGATCGGAGAAGGTACCGAAATAGCTTCGGGAAGCAGTTTCGGTTCGAGGGGCGAGCGACATCGTTACGGGGGTAGCCCTGTCCGGCGGTCTTGCCAACCGGATGTGGTTTTATCCTTTCGACTGGCCAAGCCAGCTTCTGACCTGGTTGAGGGTTCGCCGTTCCTGATCTGCCTCCATCACAAAAGGCGTCTCGATCCGGGCAGCTGGCGCATGGCTCGCAAGTACCGACGCAGCGTTGCCGATGCCGTAGCCGCCATGGGTGATGAACGGCCGTATCGTGCGCCCACGCAGATCATGCATCTTCAGGAACGATCGGATCGGTGGGGGCACGGTTTCACCCCAGATGGGAAAGCCGAGATACAACTCCCGGCAATCCGCCAGATTTTCGATCTTCGCCGCCAGCACGGGCTCGAAGCCGCTATCCCGCTCCCTTGTCGCCTGCGCGACGTGCTGCTCATAATCCTGGGGATACGGGCGGGCCGGTCGGATCTCGAACAGTCCGCAGCCAAGCTCCCGGTGAAGCGTCTCGGCAATGACGCGCGTGTTGCCCGAGCGTGTGAGATAGGCGACGAGCACCTTGGAACCGGTCATCGCCGCGCCCCCGTCCTTCGCACAGGCGCCCGTGCTGGTAAACGCGAGGACCGCCGGCGCGGCAAGCATCGCGCGACGGGAGAAGGCATCGCCCTTCCCCGTCACGGTCGCATCGGGGCTTCCACCCCAGAAAACGCCTGCACCGCCAGTGGCAGGCGATCGCCCTTGACCGTGATCGCCGCCACCGCCCCGGAAGCGTCCGGGGCGCCGGCGATCTGCGCCGACGCAATAGTCCCCGGCGCAATCAGCGAGGCCATAGCCAGCGCGCCTCCGGCCAGCAAGGCGCGGCGGCCGATCTTCGGTTGCCCGGTCATTCCGCCACCTCCTGCCTGGCAGGTGCCTCGCGGCCGGCCATTGCCATTTGCGCAGGTGCATAGCGCTCGCCGGCGGGCTCGATCCGGGATGCTGCCTCATTGATGTCGCGCAGTTCATCGTCGCCCAACACCACTTCGGCCGCCGCAATATTCTCCTCCAGCCGATGGAGCTTCGTCGTGCCCGGGATCGGCACGATGTACGGGCGCTGCGCCAGCAACCAGGCGAGGGCAATCTGGGCAGGCGTAGCGCTCTTCTCGCCGGCGACGCGCCGCAGCAGATCCACGAATGCCTCGTTCTTCGCCAGCGCTTCCGGCTGGAAGCGCGGCGTCGTTGCGCGGAAATCGCCCTGCGGCAGCGTCTGGTTCGACATGGCGCCGGTCAGGAATCCCTTGCCGAGCGGGCTGTACGGCACGAAACCGATGCCGAGCTCGTCGCAGGCCGCGAGAATTCCGTTGGTCTCCGGCGCACGCCACCACAACGAATATTCGTTCTGGACTGCCGTCACCGGCTGCACCGCATGGGCGCGGCGCAGCGTCTGCGCGCCGGGCTCGGAAAGCCCGAAGTGCTTGACCTTGCCCTCGGCGATCAGATCGCGAACGACGCCCGCGACATCCTCGATCGGCACATTGGGATCGACGCGGTGCTGATAGAGCAGATCGATGGTCTCGATCCCGAGCCGCTGTAGCGAACGGTCCACGATGCCACGGATGGCTTCGGGACGGCTGGAGACGCCGCGGTTCTCGGCTGTTTCCGGATCGATGTCGAAGCCGAACTTGGTGGCGATCACCACCTGATCCCGCACCGGCCGAAGGGCCTCGCCGACCATCACCTCATTGGTGAAGGGACCATAGACTTCTGCCGTGTCGAAGAAGGTGACGCCGCGATCCACGGCCTGGCGGATCAGGGTGACGCCCTCATCCTTGCTCACCCGGGTGGCGTAGCCGAAGTCCAGGCCCATGCAGCCAAATCCGAGTGCCGAGACCTGAAGGCCCTGACCAAGCGTACGTGTCTTCATCGAAATTCTCCGGTTTGTCGGTTTGAAATCAGTTGCGGGCCGTGCACGGCAGCAGCCAGGTGCAAAGCAGGCAGGCTGCCCCGGTGAGCGCCATCACCAGGCCCAGCGGACCCGGCGTTCCATCCGCCAGCATGCTCACCAGCGCCGAACCCAAGATGCCACCGCCATATTGGAACGCGCCGATAAGCGCGGAGGCGGCTCCGGCCCGCTCGGGAAAGGCATCCAGCGCGCCTGCGATGGAATTGGCCACGATCAGTCCGTTCATGCCGCTGAACAGGATCAGCGGGACGGCCAGGCCGGCGAGCCCACCGAAGCCGGTATAGCCCGCTACCGCCGACGCCAGCCCGGCAATTGCCGCGATCATTGCCCCGGAACGGATGAGACGGTTCATGCCGAGGCGTGGCACCAGCCGGGCATTGAGCATGTTCATCAGCATGATCGCCAGGATCGCCAGGCCGAACAGAAAGCCATAAAGCTGTGGCGAGACGTGGTGGACGCGGATGTATGCGTTGGGCGAACCGGCGATATAGGCGAAGGCACCGGCATAGAAGAAACCGCCCACGCCTGCCGCCGCGAGGATCCGCCGGTCGCCCAGCAGAGCGACGTAGCGCGAAAGGGCGTGGCGGACGGCACTGGCGTCCCGCCGCTCGGATGCGAGCGTTTCGGGAACGGTGAACAGCGCCGCCATCGTGATCGCCCCAATGCCGACGAGCAGCCAGAAAATCAGATGCCAGGATCCGATCGACAGCAGCTGGCCACCGATCAGCGGCCCGACCAGCGGCGCCACCGCCATGATCGTGATCAGGGTGGAGAGCATCTGCGCCGCCCGGTTGCCGGCGAACAAGTCGCGCACCATCGCGCGGGAAAGAACGACGCCGGCGGAAGCGCCGGTTGCCTGCACCAACCGCCATGCGATCACTTCCGGCACGCTGGCGGAAAGTGCGCAGCCGGCCGAACCGATCATGAAGAGCGCGATGCCGATCGCGACGGGTATCCGGCGTCCGATCTGGTCGCTAACCGCGCCCCAGAAGAGCTGGCCAAGGCTGAAGCCGACCAGATAGGCGGACACCGTCAGCTCCAGCGCGCCCGGGCCGCTGTGCAGGTCGATCGCCATCGCGGGCATTGCAGGCAGATACAGGTCCGTGGAAATCGAACCGAACGCCATCAGCGTCGCCAGCACCGCCAGTATCCGCAGAGGGTTGCGAGCTGCACTTGCCGCCTCCGACGGGAGACTGATCGACGGGGAGGTGACTTGCATCGTCATGTCGCGGTCCTTCACGAGCAGGACGGTGGTCCACTGCCGCAGCGTTCCTGATCACCGCCCATTTACGCCCTTGGACCCTTGCCGATTAGACAGGCAATGCAACTTGAGCCTATGAATGTCAGTCATGAAACTTTGAGGAACCGGCATGAAACGCGAGGACATGGCGGACCTCACGATGTTCCTGGCAGTCGCCGAGGAAGCGAGCTTCACGGCCGCCGCGAAGAAGCTGGGCATCTCGCAATCCGCGCTCAGCCATACCGTCCGCCGACTTGAAACCCGGCTTGGCCTCAGGCTGCTGACCCGGACCACCCGCAGCGTTGCCCCCACCGAAGCGGGCGAACGCCTCCTCGACACGCTCCGACCGGCCCTGGAGGAAATCGACCAGCGGCTGGCCTCGCTGACCCGGCTGCGTGAACGGCCGGCCGGCACGGTCCGCATCACGACGTCCGAACATGCCGCCGAAACGATCCTCTGGCCCGCGATCGACCGGTTTGCCCTCGCGTATCCGGACATCAACATCGAGCTGAACGTGGAGTCCGGCCTGACCGACATCGTCGCCGGCCGCTTCGATGCCGGCGTCCGCCTCGGCGAAGCGCTCGCCAAGGACATGATCGCGGTCCGCATTGGTCCACAGGTCAGGATGATCGCAGTCGGTGCGCCCGGCTATTTCACCGAGCATGGCATGCCGGCAACACCCCAGGATCTCGCCCGGCATCGCTGCATCAATCTGCGCATGACCAGTGCGGGTGGAATCTATGCCTGGGAGTTCGAGAAGGACGGACGCGAACTGCGCATGAAGGTGGACGGCCAGCTGGTGCTCAACCGGGTTTCGCTGATCCTCAAGGCTGCGGCGGCGGGGCACGGTATCGCGTTCGTCATGGAAGACCGGGCGAATGAAGAACTGCGCTCAGGATCGCTCGTGCGAATACTTGAAGATTGGTGCCCGCCTTTCGACGGCTATCACCTTTACTATCCAAGCCGCCGGCTGGTGTCGCCGGCATTCAGGCTGTTCATCGAAGCTCTTCGCTACCGGCAGCCCTGAGCCCCCTAGCAAACCCGGCGCCTTCGACCAGGAAGCAGAGGCCGTCGGCAAGCACGAGACAAGCGGGCTCGGCACCCGCTAGCGGTCTCGGCGAACCACCGTCCAATCATGAACCCGCTCAGGATGCTGGACGGGCGTGCAGATCCTCACGACCCGACGCATATCGCAAATAGCGAGAAACCCGAAGATAATTTACAGACAATATTGCGGTTATTACGCAATTTCTACATCAAATTACGCAATTTCTATGTCAACATACTTACTCGCAAGATCACGGCTAGGGATTAACCACGGTATACACTTACAGTTTAAATTAATTCGTCGAGCGCAATTTACCCCTGCGATTTCAGGGGGAAAATTGCTTGCAGGTTACTCGTGTCAGACATGAAAGGGAGCGCAGGGCAGTATTACTGTCTGCGGCAGCCCTTTCTTGTATCTGTACGACGCCCGCCTTCGCGCAGACGCGCGCGGGAACCTGGATCACCAATACCGCGCGCCTTGACTATTCCATGGACGGCGCGCCCGAGCAGGTCAGCTCCAACCCCTCGACGCTGCAAGTCGCAGAATTCATCGGCAGCCGGATCGTCGCGCGCCCGCTGCGCATGGCGGTGGTGCCAGGCCAACTCACACCCCTTCCCTTTACCCTGACCAATATTGGCAACAGCCGCCAGGCCTTCTGCCTCAGCGCCGACTATCCCGACGGCACGGTCGAGGGCTTCGCGATCGATGGCGACAGCGACGGGCTCTACGATCCCGCGCATGACAGGATGCTGCCTGACGGCTGCACCGAAGAACTCGAGCCCGGCCAATCGGTCGACTTCCTCGCGTTCTTCCGCAGCAGGCTGGGCACGGTCCATACGCTGACCCTGATCGCCCATCCCAAGGGCAGCAGCGGCGGGACCATCGGCACAGGCCCCGTCTCCACCGTCGTAACCATCGAGCCGGTGGTGGACGGCGGCGATCCGACGCTCACCAAGAGCCAGTCGGTGCTCGATCCCTGGGGCGGGACCATTCCCGCGCATGGCGCGGTGGTGACCTATACGCTTGTCGCCACTTTCCCCGGCCTCACCGCCAATGCCGCGGTCATCGATCCGATCCCGGCCGGGACGCGCTACCTCCCCGGCAGCCTCATGCTCGACGGCACCGCGCTCAGCGACGCCAGCGACGGCGATGCCGGCGGCTTTGACGGCACCGGGATCCGGGTCGCGCTCGGCGATGTGCCAGCGGCCGCCACACACAGCATCCAGTTCAAGGTCACCATCCAATGACGAGGAGTTTCACCATGCGCCATGCCTTGTTGCTCGGCAGTCTGTTGCTGACGACTGCCGCCGTCGCCGCGCCCACCGGGCCGGTGAACATCACCACGACCGTACTCGCCGAAACGCGTGCCGACGCAGCCAACGGCACCACCCAGGTCAAGCTGGTGCCGGCCAGGCGCGTCGTGCCCGGCGACCATGTCGTCTACCAGATCAAGGTCACCAACAGCGGCGCAAAGCCCGCCAGCGGCGTGGTGATCGCCAATCCGGTGCCGGCCGGCATGCAATATGCCGGACCCGCCGCCAATTCCCCCGCGCCCGAAGTGTCGGTCGACGGGAAGAGCTTCGGCCAGCTCGCTTCGCTTCGCATCGTCACCGCCGATGGCCGGGCCCGCCCCGCCACCGCGGCCGATGTGCGCGTGGTGCGCTGGCGGTTGGCCCAGCCGGTGCCCGCCGGCGGTGCGCAGCAAGTCGCATTCCGCGCACTTCTTAAGTGATATCAGTATTTTATCGTACGTAATTGGGGTATTTTCTCATGAGCATCCATCCTTTGCGGGGGGCATTGTTGGGGGGCAGCGCACTCGCGGCAACGACCCTGGCAGCGCCTGCCTTCGCCCAGTCGCAGACCGCGTCTGGCACCACCGTCAACAACCAGGCCAGCGTCAGCTATGACGTCGGCGGATCGACCCAGTCGGTCTCGTCGAACGTCGCCAGCTTCGTGGTCGACAAGAAAGTGAATCTGGCGGTCGCCGAAGTCGGCGGCGCAGTGACGCAAACGGCGATCGGCGCCACGGCCCAGGTCACGACCTTCACCGTCACCAACCTGACCAACGCGACCCAGGACTTCCGCCTGGATCCGGACCAGCAGAGCGTATCGATCCCGCTGCTCGGCAGCGACAATTTCAATGTCACCAACATGCACGCCTATGTCGATAGCAACGGCAACGGCACCTACGACGCCGGTATCGACACCGCGACCTATATCGACGAGCTCGCGCCGGATGCCTCGGTCACTGTGTTCATCGTCGCCGACATACCGAACACCCCGGGGATCGATACCGCAATCGTCTCGCTCAACGTCGTGGCAGCGACCGGCGGCACGGGCGGCGCGCTCGGCGCCGACCTGATCGCCAGCTCGACGCTCTTGCCGGATTCCGCCGGCACCGTCGAAATCGTCTTCGCCGACGGCTCGGGCGCGCTCGACCTCGCCCGCAACGGCCAGGCCCGCGCGTTCGACGCCTATCACATCTCCACCGCGGTGGTGACGCTGGGCAAGACCTCGCGCGTGATCAGCGATCCGATCAACTTCCTGGTCAACCCGCATGCCATCCCCGGCGCGACGATCGAATATTGCATGACGATCAACAATGCGGGCCCGGGCACGGCGACCAATCTCACTGTGACCGACAATGTGCCGGCGAACACCACCTTCGTGCCGGGCTCGATCCAGGTCGGCACCTCGGCCGGCGGTGGCGGCTGCATCCTGATCGGCACCACCGAGGACGACAACAATACCGGCGCCGACGAGACCGACCTCTATGGCGGTTCGTTCGACGGCACCACGGTGCGGGGCACGATCCCGTCGGTAGCGCCGCTCGGCGCTTACGCCGTCGCGTTCCGAGTCACGATCAACTGATCCGCATAAGTGATTGAAAACCCATGCCGGTGTGCAGCTTTGCGCTGCGCACCGGATCGGGAAGATCAATGAACCCACCGTCTCGTCTCTCGCGCCTGTTCACCGGCGCCCTCGCGCTCGCAGCGCTTGGCTCCGCATTCCTGGGGAATGCGGAGGCGCAGACGATTCGCAATACCGCCACGCTTCAATTTGCCGACGGCTCCGGCACGCGCGCGATCGCATCGAATGAAGTGACGCTGGATCGCCTCAAGAAGCCGACCGTGCTGGGCTTCCGCCAGCTCCCTGCCGGCTATCAGTTCGTCGGCATGAAGTGCGAGACGAGCCCCAGCCTTCAGTTCACGCCCGCCGAAGTGACCGTCGCGCAGCTTGCCGCCGCGCCGCAGCTCCAATCGCATGACGTGCAAAACGCGATGATCGTGACGCTCGAGGCCGAGGCCGAGAATCGCGACCCCGAGACGCGCGAAATCGCCTGGATCACGGCCACGATCGGCACCGCCTCGGTGCGCCTGCCGCTGATGGAAACCGGCGTGGATACCGGCATCTTCGCCGGCGCGGTGCCTGCATCCGGCACTCGTCCCGACCTGGCCGCCTGCAACATCCGCCTGACCGGCATCGGTAAGCTATATGTCAATTTCGACGGCGACGACCTCAGCTTTCCCTCCGACGCCTCGCTGCTGATCGATCCCGAAGGCTATGTGTTCGATTCGCAGACCGGCGCGGTGATCGACGGCGCGACGGTCACGCTGATCGACAACGCCACCGGCAAGCCGGCCGCGATGGTCTATGGCGATGACGGCATCAGTGCCTATCCGAACACCGTGGTCACCGGCACGACCGTCACCGACGCGGGTGGCGGCGTCTACGCCTTCACGCCGGGCAATTTCCGCTTCCCACTGGCGCCCGCGGGCAGCTACCGGCTGCAGGTCACCCCGCCCGCCGGCTACACCGCGCCTTCGGCCCGCACGCCGGCCGAGCTGGCCGATTTCATCGGCCCGCCGGGCAAGTACCGGATCACCGACGCCTCCTATGGCGGCGATTTCCTGCTGGCGGACCCGGAACCCGTGCACATCGACGTGCCGCTCGATCCGCCCGCCCGGGCCGCCGCGACCGCAAAGCTGGTACTGACCAAGACCGCTTCGGTGAACGACGCCAGCGCAGGGGACTTCGTCGCCTATGCGCTCGAGCTCAAGAATGTCGGCGGCGCCACTGCGCAGGCACCGGTGGTGACGGACGTGCTCCCGCGTGGCCTGCGCTATCGCCCGGGCACGGTCAAGGGCGCCCCCGAACCACAAATATCCAGTGATGGCAGCACGTTGCGATTTACTCTCGCAAACATTTCTTCAAATAGTGCCCGAACTATATCCTATCTCACCTCAGTTGGGCCCGATACGCCGCAGGGCGTGGCGGTGAACCGCGCCTCGGCAACCGACGGTGCGGCCGCCACTCCGGAGGCCAGTGCCGCCGTCCGCATCCACGCAGCCCTGTTCACCGACGCCATGACGCTGATCGGACGTATCACCGAGGGAGATTGCCGGAACCCCGACCGGAACCGCAAGGGCGTGGCCGGCGTGCGCGTGCTGCTGGAGGATGGAATCTTCACACTCAGTGATAAGAATGGCCTTTATCACTTTGAAGGTGTCCGCCCGGGCACGCATGTCGTCCAGCTCGACACCGGTGCGCTGCCGTCTGGCTATGCTCCGGTCACCTGCGACCGCGACACGCGCAGTGCCGGCAGCCACGGCACCTCGCGCTTCGTCGAGGGCATGGGCGGCAGCCTGCAGCGCGCCGACTTCCAACTGCGCCGGATCGCCCTGCCCGCCGATGCCGGCCAGGCCGCACAGCCCGCCGTGCTGGATGACGCCACCGCTGCCGGCAGCGGCATCGACTGGCTTGCCGCCGCGCAACCGGGCGCACCTGCCTGGCTGTTCCCCGACGCGAGCCACAATCCGCGCTCGCCGGCACTGCGTATCGTGATCCAGCATGCGCCGGGCCAGGCAGTTGCGCTGACGCTCAATGGCCAGCGGACCGATCCGCTGGCCTATGACGGCAGTGATGAAGATGTCGCGCGCGGCGTCGGCGTCTCGCGCTGGACCGGCCTGCCCCTGATCGAAGGCGACAATCATCTTCAGGCGCGCGTGCTCGATGCCCAGGGCAATCTGGTCGCAACGCTCGAGCGCACCGTCCACTATGCCAACACGCCGGCGCAGCTGACCTATGTCGCCGAACGTTCGCAACTCGCCGCGGATGGCCTTCGCCAGCCCCAGATCGCCGTTCGGGTCACCGATCGCGACGGCAAGCCCGTGCGCGCCGGGGCGATCGTCGCTTTCCGCATCGATCAGCCCTATGCCGCCGCCCAGGCCGATGCCGCCGAACAGACCCGCCAGCTGGCCGGGCTCGACCGGGCCGAGGCGACCGCCCGCGTCACCGGCGACGAAGGCATCGCCCTGCTCGCACTTGCTCCCACTACCCAGGCCGGCACCGCACGCATCGCGGTCACGCTGCAGGGCGCGGACGGCGAGAAGCACGTCACCGAGATCCGCCCCTGGCTCTCCGCGCCGGCACGCGACTGGATGATCGTCGGCTTCGGCAAGGGCACGATCGGCTATCAGACGCTGAGCAAACACAGCAATCCGACGGTCCGCACCCATGACGTCGTCACCGATGGCCAGCTCGCGCTCTATGCCAAGGGCCGGATCAAGGGCAGCTGGCTGCTCACCCTCGCCTATGACAGCGATCGCCGTTTCGATCGCGATCGCGGGCTGCTCGGCAAGATCGATCCGGATCGCTACTACACGGTCTATGGCGACGGCACCGCCCAGGGCTATGACGCCGCCACGCGCGGCAAGCTCTACCTCCGCCTCGAGCACAAGGCGTTCTACGCGCTGTTCGGCGATTTCGAGACCGGCTTCACCGACACCCGCCTCGCCCGCTACAGCCGCACGCTGAACGGCGCCAAGGCCGAGTACGCCAGGGACGGCGCGCACGTCGCCGTGTTCGCCGCCAATGTCGACGAGCGCTACGCCCGGGACGAGATCCAGGGCAACGGCCTGTCGGGCCCGTATCGCCTGTCGCAGCAGGATATCGTGCCCAACAGCGACAAGCTGCGGCTCGAGACGCGCAACCGCTATCGCCCCGACCAGGTGCTGGAGAGCACCACGCTGACCCGCCATATCGATTATGACATCGACCCCATCGCCGGCACGATCCGCTTCCGCGAGCCGGTGCTGAGCCGAGACGGCGCGCTCAACCCCGTGTTCATCGTGGTCGATTACGAAACCTATGGCCCGGGCAAGAAGCGCGTCGGCGGAGCGCGCGCATCAGTCACCGCCGCCAACGGCAAGGCCGAGTTCGGCGCCACCATCCTGCATGACGAGACGATCGGCAGCGCCACCGTTGCCGCAATCGATCTCAAGGTCCGCCCGCTCCAGGGCACCGAGATCCGCGCCGAGGCGGCGACCGGCGGCAAGGGCGGGCTCAAGGCCGGCCAGGCCTTCTCCGCGGAGATCGAGCATCACGGCAAGAGCGTCGATCTCCTCGCCTATATGCATCAGCAGGATGCCGGCTTCGGCCTCGGCCAGCAGAATTTCGGCGAAGCCGGCACCCGCAAGATCGGCACCGACGGCCGGCTGCGCATCGGCGAGCGGCTCAGCGCATCGCTCTCCGCCTGGGTGCAGGACGACCTGGTGACTGGTGCCGGCCGTGTCGCCGCCGATGGCCGTATCGAATATCGCCGCGACAATGGCACCGTCTTCGTCGGCGGCCAGTTCGCTTCGGATGTCGGCACGGACGGCAAGCGGCGCGTCTCGCAGCTGTTCACCGTGGGCGCGACCCAGAAACTGTTCGGCGGTGATGTCGAGCTTCAGGGCCAGGGCCAGGTCGCGCTGGGCGGCAAGGATGAGAGCACCGACTTCCCGGCCCGCCAGCAGATCGGCGCCACCTGGAAGATCACCAGGGATATCCGCCTTCTCGGTCTCTACGAGATCGCCAGGGGCGACACCTATACCGCGCACGCCGCACGGCTGGGCTTCGACGTGGCGCCCTGGGCTGGCGCCCGGCTGATGTCGAGCATCAACCAGCAGGCGATGGGCGAGAACGGCACGCGCACCTATGCCCAATATGGCCTCAGCCAGTCACTGCCGGTGAGCAAGCGCTGGACGATCGATGCCACGTTGGATGCCAGCGGCACGCTTTCGGGGCATGTCGATCCTGCTGCGACGATCAGCCCGTTCCAGCCACGCGCCACCGGCGGGGTGCTTGGCCAGGACAGTCGGGATGGCGATTTCGTCGCGGTGACGCTTGGTGCCACCTATCGCGGCAACCGCTGGTCGTGGACCGGCCGCGCCGAATATCGCAATTCCGACCTGAGCCGCCGCGTGGGGATCACCAGCAGCCTGCTGCGCACGCTCGGCGAAGGCAGCACGCTCGCTTCGAGCATCAACGCCTATCGCGTCACCGACAAGAACGGCGCCACCGTCTCCTACGCCACCGCCGACCTTGCCCTCGCCATCCGTCCGGCCGACAGCCGCTGGGCCGTGCTCGAGCGCTTCCAGCTGCGCCACGAACAGGCCGATGCCGGCGTCTCCTCGCGCAACGTGCTGGCGGTACCGACCTTCGCGATCGGCGACCAATCGACGCTCCGCGCGGTCAACAACGTCGCGCTCAGCTACCGCACCGGACCTGAGGGTGCATCGCATGGTTTCGAGGCAAGTCTCTATTACGGCGCGAAATTCGTTCGCGGCCGCTATGCCGACGAGACGATCGACGGGTTCATCGACGTGGTCGGCATAGAGGTCCGCAAGGATCTGCGCCGCAATCTCGACATCGGCGTTTCCGCCAGCGTCCAGCACAGCTGGTCGAGCGGCAACGCCACCTTCTCCTATGGCCCGTCGCTCGGCTTCTCGCCGGGCGGCAACACCTGGATCAGCGCGGGCTACAATGTCTCGGGCTATCGCGACCGCGATTTCGAGGATTCGCGCTATACCCGCCAGGGCCCCTATCTCACCATGCGCGTCCGGCTCGACAAGTCCCTGTTCGAGCAGGCCGGCCAGTTATTCGGAGGCAAGTGATGCGGCGCCTTCTCTCCCTGCCCCTCATGCTCCTGATGCTCGTCGCCGCGGTGCCGCTGACGATCACCAAGACGTCGAGCGTGGTCTCGGACCCGACGGGGCAGCTCTTTCCCAAGTCGATCCCCGGCGCGCTGGTCGACTACACGATCACGATCACCAATCCGGCGGCTAATTCGCTGACGACGGTGAAAACGATCGACTTCAAGGACGCGGTGCCCGCCAAGACCAAGCTCTATGTGGCGGACCTGAACGGCAACAACAGTGGCCCGATGGTGTTCACGGGCAGCCTGGTCCCCGGCACCGGGCTCACCTATTCGTTTCTCGGCCGCGGGAACATGTCCGACAGTCTGTCCTTCTCGTCGGACAATGGCGCGACCTGGACCTATATCCCCTCGCTCGACGCCGATGGCTGCGACGCGGCGGTCACCAATATCCGCGTCCAGCCGACCGGCAACCAGACGGCGGGCAGCAATTTCACCCTGCGTTTCCGCGTGATGATCAAGTGACCCACCGCCCCGGTCAGAATGCCAGGCGAAGCCCGCCAACGCCCTTGAGGCTGTAGCTCTTGGCGAAGTCGTGGATCGCGGTGTTGGCGGAGAGCTCGCTGAACAAGGTGACGCGGCCCACCGCCACGCTGCCGCCCAGGCCGAGTTCGCTCCACAGCCGCTCGTTGCTGCGCGCGATCGGCGTGCCCGAGACCTCGGTCACGGTGCCGTCGAGCCACTCGTAGCTGAGGTTGACCACGCCATAGATGTGGCTGCGGTCGTCCTGGCGATCGAGCGAGATTCCCCAGCGCGTCTTCAGGCTGTCGCCGAGGCGCGACGAGATCGTTGCGCCGTTCGGATCGGTGAAACGATCGAACCCGACGGTCGAATAGGCCATCTGGATCTGCGGCGTCACCGACAGGCTGCCCGACAGCGGCGAGCGCTTGCCGACTTCGACGCTGTAAGCCTGGCCGGTGCCGTTGTTGCTGTCGGCCAGCTTGCCGAGAATGGTCGATTTAAGCTTGCTATCGAACCAGGTGAACTGCGCCCGGCCATCAACATAGAATCCCTGCGGCCCGAACCAGCTAAGCGTCGCACCGACGCTGTAGCCCTGCGTCTTGATGCTGCCGTTGCCGAAAGGCGAAGCGATGTTCGCCCGCGCTTCGCCATAGCCACCGAGCAGGCCGACCACGAGGGTTGCGCCGTCGCTGCGGGTGCTGACGACCTGGTCCGCGCCAAGCTCGACCGTCCAGCTGTCGACATTCACGTCGGAAAGGCTGGTCGACTGCACGGCATTGGGGCGCGAGCGGGCGCTTTCCATCCGGCCCCAGATACCCGAAATGCCATCGCTGCCTGCACTCCAGCGGCGATTACCGACGCGCTCCTGCATCGTACCGATAGTGTTGAGCGTCGCCAGCGTCTGGCCATAGGCTTCGTAGACGGGAACGCCCGGCTGGTAGAGCGGCGTTGCCGGCGGGGCCACCGGGCTCAGCAGGCTCGAGCGGAGATACCAGTCGCCATCGGTCGGCGTGGAGACACCGTTCTTGTAGAGCCGGTAGCCATAGGCACCGGCGATCAGCGCCGGGGCCCCCTCGAAGACATAGTCGCCGTCGAGCGTGAACACGCCGTTCGAGGCTCCCGCGACATCGACGATCTTGATGCCCTCAATAGTAGGTGCGCCCGTACCGCCCACATTGGTAACCTTGACCAATGTGGTGCCCGCAGTAGCGCCACCGACGACGAGCCGGTCAGCCCGCGCGCCGTCGCCGCCAAGCTCGGCCTCGATCTCAAGCGTGCCATTGGCGCCGGTATAGTTGCCGGTAAGGGTGAGCGTGCCGACCCCGGAAAGGCCCGGCGCGATCGTGCCCGCATTGTTGACCACGCCCACCGTGCCGGTGCCCTCGAGACGACCGGCAGCGTCGACATTGACGGTGCCGCCAAGGGCGCCCGCTACCGCCAGTGTGCCCGCCGCTACCCGGGTGGTGCCTGCATAACCGGTGCTGGTGCCGCCCAGAACCAGCGTGCCGGCGCCGGCCTTGGTGAGATTGGCCATGCCCGAGAGCAGGCCGCTCAGGGTGAAGCTCGTTCCGGTGGCTGTCGAAACGGTGCCAGCGCCCTGGAGGACGAGGTTGCGGGCGCTGGCGAGCGACGCGGTGGTGGCAAGGGTGCCGCCATCGAGAGTGACGCCACCCGCAGCCGCGCCCAGATTGGCATCGCTTGCGATCTGCACGGTTCCGCCGGTGACCAGCGTGCCACCGGTGTAGCTGTTGGTGCCGCCCAGGACGAGCGTGCCCGCATCGGTCTTGACCAACTGGCTCGCGCCGGTGAGCGCGGCATTGATCGTCGCGGTATAGCCCGCACCCGCGGTGCTGCCGTCGCCGACGCGGATCACCGCCTGGGCACCGGTGAGCAGGATCGCACCGCCGGTAACGGTGTAGCCGCCCACCGTGAACTGCATGCCCGAAGCAGCGACCTGACCAAGACCGTTGTCGACCGTGACGGTGCCGGCGGTACCGCCGAACACTGCGAAGGCGCCGTTGCTATAGGGTGCGTTGACCGCGCCCGAGGCATCGGCCCAGTTGTCGTTGCCGGTGCTGCCCTGCCAGGCGCCGGTGCCGCCATTGATCGCGCCATTGTTCTTGGGGCCGGCGGCGCCGTCCCAGAAGTTCAGCGTGAGGCCGGCGAAGTTGACCAGATTGACCTGGCCGGCGATCGAAGTCTGCACCGCAACGTTGCTGCCGGCCGGCAGCGCGCCGAGAGTCAGACCATTATCGGTGAGCGCGCCGCCATAGTTGAAGACGCGGTAGACCCCGGCGCTGAACAGGCCGCCGGTAGTCTGGCTTACGTTGATCGTGCCGTCGAGCACCAGGTTGCCGCCGACATTGACCAGATCGTTGAGGGCGCCGCCTGCGACGTTCGCCGAGCCGAACTCATAGCCAAGTGTCGCGCCCTGGGCGATCGACAGGTTGCCGCCGATCGTCAGAGTGCCCGCACCGCCGGCACCGGGCGCCAGCGTGCCGTTCAAGGTCACGTTACCGCCGAGCGTGCCGATACCGCCGAGCGTTGCACCCGCGGCGATGCTGGTAGTGCCGTTCGCCGCGGCATAGTTGCCGTTCACCAGCAACGTACCCTGCACGACCTGAGCGCCACCGGTGAAGCTGCCGGTGCCGCCAAGCACCAGCGTACCCGCACCGGTCTTGCCGAGGCTGCCCGTGCCGCTGATCGCGCCGGTCAAGGCCAGCGTCGTACCCGTATCGGTGGAGAACACGCCCTGCCCGGCAAGGGCAACGGCGCGTGCGGAGCTGATATTGGCGGTGGTGTTGAGCGTGCCGCCATTGAAGCTGAGGCCGCCCGAAGCCGCGCCCAGATTGGCGTCGCTCGCGATCTGCAGCACGCCACCGTTGATCGCGGTGCCGCCGGTATAGGTATTGGTGCCGCCCAGGATGAGCCGGCCGATATCGGCCTTCACCAGCTGGGTGTTGCCGACGATCACCGACTGGATGTCGGCAATGAAACCATTGCCCGCTGCGCTGCCATCGCCGACACGGATCACCGATTGCGGGCCGGTGAGGGTCAGCGCGCCACCCTGGATGACATAGGTTCCGGTGGCCGCGAACTGCAGGCCCGCGGCAGTCACCGCGCCCTGGCTGTTGTCGACAGTCACCGTGCCGGCCGTGCCGGCGAAGATCGCGACCGCACCGTTGTCGAACGCCGAATTCACCGCGCCACTGACATCGGTCCAGTTGTCGGCGCCAGTCGCTTGCCACACGCCGCTGCCGCCGGCGATCGCGCCATCGAACTTCGGGCCGGCAGCACCGTCCCAGAAGTTGAGCACCGCCGAGCCGGTGTTGACCAGGTTGACCTGGCCCGCGATCGCGGTCTGCACGCTGAGCTCGGCGCCCGCCGGCGTCGTCCCGATGGCGAGGCCGTTATCGGTCAGCGTGCCACCATAGTTGGCGATCCGATAGAGACCGATATCGAACGCGCCGCCCGCGCTCACCGCGACGTTGATCGTGCCATCAAGCACCAGGTTGCCGCCGACATTGACCAGGTCGTTGAGCGGGCTGCCAACCGCATTGGCCGCACCGAACTCATAGGCCAGGGCCGAACCCACCGACAGGGTCAGCCCGCCATTGATGGTGAGCGTGCCCGGGCTGTTGCCCGGTGCGAGGGTGCCGCCGTCCGCGATCAGAACGTCGCCGCCGAGGATGCCCGAACCGCCCAGCGTCGCGCCGCTGCCGATGCTGGTCAGGCCGGTTGCCGCCGACTGGTTGCCATTGACCAGCAGCGTACCGCCGGTGACGCTGGTGGTACCAGTATAGCTGTTCGCGCCCGACAAGGTGACGGTGCCTGTGCCGGATTTCACCAGGCCGCCGCTACCCGAGATTGTGCCGGCGAAGCTGGTGCTATTGGCGGTGCCGAAGCTCAGCACGTTGCCACCGAGCGCAATCGCGCCCGCACCCGACAGGTCGCCGACTACAGTGCCCGGGCCAGTGACGCCGCTGATGTCGAACGCCGCGCCGGTGCTCACCGCCACCGCGCCGCCCGCATAGAGCGCACCATTGCCGATCAGTGCAAGCGTGCCGCCATTGACTGTGGTGCCGCCGGAGTAGCTCTGCGCCGTATAGAAGCGCACCGCGCCGCTCGGCGCCTGGATCACAACGCTGCCGCCCGTGCCGCCGGCGATGCCGCCATCGGCGATGCTGCCGGACCAGTCGCTGAACGAGAGGGTGGCACCGAGCGTCAGTACCTTGGAGCCGAGCGCGATTGTCCCCGCCGCCCCGCTGTTCAGCTGGATAACCCGCGCGCCCGTATTCACCTGGGAGATGTCGAACACGGTGCCCGCGCCGACGATCAGGTTGCCCGCGCCGATCGTACCCGCGCCCGCCAAGGCCAGCGTGCCGGCCGCGATCAGGGTCCGGTTCGAATAGCTGTTCACGCCGGCGAGAGTCAGCGTGCCGGTGCCCAGCTTGTCGAGGAAGTTCCCCGTCATGTTGCCGGCGCCGTTGCCGATCACGCCGCCCAGCGTGACATCGAAGCCTTGGACGTCGATCTGGTTGGAAGTGCCGCTGCCGAGCGTAATCGCACGGTTCGAGGTGAAGGAGGCGCCGGCACGGAGCGTGCCGCCCTGTAGCGCCAGCAGGCCGGTCGTTGCGCCGAGATTCGCGTCGCTCGAGATCTGCAGGATGCTCGAACCCGTGATCGTGGTGCCCCCCGAATAGCTGTTCACACCGTTCAGGATCAGCGTACCGCCGCCCGACTGAGTGAGCGTGCCGCTGCCCGAGATCGCGCCGTCCAGCGCCAGCGTGCCGGTGCGGTTCACCGCCAGCGCGGCGTTGTTCACGACGTCGCCGGTGATGCTGCCGCCATTGCCGATCTGGAGCGTGCCGCCCTCAATCCGGGTACCGCCCGCATAGCTGTTGGCACCCGTCAGCACGAGCGTACCCAGATCGGTCTTCACGAGCTGGCTCGCGCCGGTCAGAGCACTCGCGATCGTCGCGGTATAGCCCGCGCCCGCGGCAGTGCCGTCCCCAACGCGGATCACCGCCTGCGTCCCGGTGAGCGTCACTGCGTCGCCGGTGATCGCATAGCCGTTGGTGGCGAACTGCATGCCCGAAGCGGTCACCGCACCCTGGCTGTTGTCGACCGTTACCGTTCCCGCATTTGCGGTGAAGATGGCGATCGCGCCGTCCGAGAAACCGGCGTTGAGCGCGCCGCTCAGTTCGGTCCAGTTGTCGTTGCCAGCATGCGCCTGCCAGACGCCGTTACCACCGGCGATCGCGCCGTCGAACTTCGGACCGGCGGCGCCGTCCCAGAAGTTCAGCGTCAGCCCGCCGATATTGACCAGGTTCACCTGGCCCGCGACCGAAGTCTGGACGAAGGTGTCCGCTCCCGCCGGCTGGGCGCCGATGACGAGCCCGTTGTTGGTGAGTGAGCCCGCATAGTTGAGGATGCGGTAGATACCGACGTCGAAGCTTCCGCCCGTCGAGGTCGTCACGTCGACCGTGCCATCGAGCACCAAACTGCCACTGACATTGACCAGATCGTTGAGCGTTCCGCCCACGGCATAGGCCTGGCCCAGCTCGAAGGCGAGGTGCGCGCTCGAAGCCAGGTTGAGGTCGCCGCCGATCGTCAGCGTGCCGACGCCGTTCGAACCAGCCGCCAGCGTGCCGGCCAGGTCGACGCCGCCGCCAATGATGCCCGTGCCGCCCAGCGTGCCCGCCGCCGCCACCGTGGTGAGCCCGGTCGCCGCCGACTGGTCGCCGTTGATCAGCAACGTGCCGCCAGTGACGTTAGTGACGCCGCCATAGCTGTTGGCGCCGCTCAGGATCGTCGTACCGGCGGTCTGGTTGAGACTTCCGGTGCCGCTCAGCAGTGCGGCGAAGGTATAAGCCGGATCGGTGTGGTTGAAATTGATCCGCGAAGTCGTGCTGCCCAGGTTGAGCGACCCCGGACCAAACAGGCCCGCCGCCGCCGCCGCCGCACCCTCGGCGCCGCCGATGTTGAGCACGCCGGTGGCCCCGGCATTGTCGGCCAGGGTGAAGACACCGCCCACCGCGATGCTGCCGCCTTCGGCAAGGGTGAGCACGCCAGTGCCTGCACCGGTCCCGACCGTAAGATCGCCGCTCGTCGTGAAGACGGAGGCCGGGCCCGAGACCAGCAGCGCGGCCGGTCGCGTGGTGGCCGATCCGATTACGGCAGAGGTGAAGCTCGCCGCGCCGCCGTCGAGCAACGAGAAGTCGCCATTGGTCATCGCCAGCGTGCCGGTGCTGGTCCAGTTTGAACTGGTGCCGGTGATCGTGAGCGTGGGAACGGTGACGTTGCCCACCGCCGCGCCTACCAGGTTGGCACCGGCGGAACGCAGCGCGCCGCCGCCACTGATCGTGACGTTCCCGATCGACGTCCCTGCGCTGCTGGCGACGGTCAGCGGGCCGAGCAGGTCGGCCAGCGAGCCGGCGCCGGTGATGTTGAGGTTCGCTGCGGCAGCGGGCGCCGGCGGCCCCGACCGGAGGGCAAGGCCGCCCAGCGTGGTCCGCAGTACGCCGCCATTTTCCACATTGATGGTCGATACGCCGTTGCCGCTGCCCGATACGTTGATGAACCCGGTCGTGAAAGTCGATCCGGTACCGGAGACGGTGAGCGTACCGCCATTGGTGACCCCCGTCTGGTTTGCGGCGGTCACGCTGTTGCCGTTGGCGATGCGAAGCTCACCCTGCTGGATCAGCGCGGAGCCGGTCCAGGTGCTGTTGCTGGAGAGATTCAGTTGTCCGGCGCCGAGCTTGCTGAAATTGCCCGAACCGGTGATCGAACCGGCAAAAGTGGAGGCATCCGCGCGATTGAACTGGATATTGGCGTTGTTGACGATGCTACCCGCGATCGTGCCGCTGGTGCCGCCATTGCCGATGAGCAGCGAGCCGGTGCCGGTGATCGTGGTGCCGCCGGTGTGCGCGACGTCCCCGGTCAGCGTCACGGTATTGTCGGTGCTGATCGTGAGCGCGCCGGCGCCGCCGACATTGCCGGTCAGCACCCAGTCCGATCCCGCGGTGGTGGTGACGGCCCCCGCCCCCGCCAGCACCACGCCGCGGTTCGACGTCATGTCGCCGGCGACCCGCAGCGTGCCGTTGCTGAAGCTCAGCCCGCCCGCCGCGTCGCCCAGACTGGCGTCGCTCGCCACCTGCAGCACGCCGCCATTGATCGCGGTGCCGCCCGTGTAGCTATTGACGCCGGTCAGCACGAGCGTGCCGAGATCCGTCTTCACCAGCTGGCCCGATCCGCCCAGCGCGCTGGCGATCGTCGCGGTGTAGCCCGCCCCCGCCGCGGTGCCGTCGCCCACCCGGACGATCGATTGCGGCGCGACCAGCCCGATCCCGTCGCCGGTGACCAGATAGCCGCTGCTGGCGAACTGCATGCCCGACGCGTTCACCGCGCCCAGGCCGGCATCGACCGTCACCGTGCCCGGCGCAGCCATGAAGATCGCGAAATTGCCGTCGGTATAGGCGCTGTTGGCCGCGCCGGTATCGAGCGTCCAGTTGTCGTTGCCGCCACCGGCCTGCCACACGCCGGTGCCGCCGGTGATCACGCTGTCGCCGCGCGCGCCGTTGCCGTCCCAGAAATTGAGCGCGGCACCGGCATAATTGACCAGGTTCACCTGCCCGGCGACCGAGGTCTGGGCGACGACGATGCCGCCTGCCGGCACCGTGCCGATATTCAGGCCATTGTCGGTGAGCGATCCGCCATAGCTGAGCACGCGGTAGACACCGACACCGAACTCGCCGCCCGGCGTGACGGTGACGTCGATCGTGCCGTCGAGCGTCAGGTTCCCGCCGACTTGCGTGAGATCGTTGAGCGGGCCGCCGACCACGTCGGAATGGCCGAACTCGTAATCGAGCAGCGAATTGTTCCCGAGGCTGAGATCCCCCGCAATGGTGAGCGTGCCCGGGCTGTTGCCGGGGGCCAGGATGCCGTCGGTGACGACGACGTTGCCGCCGATCGTGCCGGCGCCGCCCAGCCGGCCGCCGTTCGACACATTGACCAGGCTGGCCGCATTGCCCAGCGTGCCGTTGACGCGAAGCGTGCTGCCGTTGCCGGTGCTGTTCGAGACGTTCACGGTGCCGGCAAAACCGTTGCTGTTGCCGGTCAGGTTGGTGACGCCCTGAACCTGGTTGATCACCCCCGCGCCCGAGATCGCGGCGCTGAACAGATAATCGCTGTCGGTGTGATTGAAGCTGAGGCGCGAGGTGGCGCTGCCCAGGGTGACCGCCGGCGCGGTGAACGCACCCGCCGCGACACCGTTCTCGCCCTCGGCAGCGCCGATGCTGAGGATGCCGGTCGCGGTGCCGGCATCGGCCAGAACCAGCGATCCGGCGAGAGTCACCGAGGCGCCATTGCTGAGGACGAGCTCGCCGGTGCCCGCGCCGCTGCCGATCACCAGATCGCCGCTGGTGGTGGTGAAGCTGGAATTGGCGTCCGAGATGGTGAGCTTCGCCGGCAGCGTCGCCGTTCCGAAGGTGGCAGCGGAGAAGCTCGCCGCGCCGCCCTGGCTCAGCGTGAAGTCGCCATTGCTCATCACCAGCGAACTGGTGCTGATCCAGTTCGATCCGGCGCCCGTGATCGTGGCCGTCGGCACCCCGCGGGTGTTGCCCGTCGCGAAACCGATGGTGCTGGCGCCCGCGGTGCGGAGCGAGCCGCCCGCGCCAATCGTGAGCTTGCCGTTGGTGACGCTCGAGCCGGCGAGCACCAGCCCGCCCGCCACATCGGCCCGCGAGCCCGCCCCATCGACGAGGAGCTCGGCCGTGTTGGTCGAGGCGGCCGAGACCGTGGAGGCCCGCAGCGAGATGTCGCCGGTCGTGGTCGTGAGATGGCCACCATTGGTGACGCTGACCGTCATCGTCCGGTTTAGGTTCGCCGCGCCGGTGATCGCGGTGGTGCTGAAGGCCGAGCCCGCCCCGTCGACGCCGAGAATGGCCGGGACGACCGTGTTGACATTGATCGAGGTGGCGCCGCCGGAGGTGGTCGTTCCGCCCCCAGCGATGAGGAGCTGGCCTCCGGAAATGGTCGTCCCGCTGCCGTAATTGTTCTGGCCGGTGAGCGTGAGCGCCCCGGTGTTCGGCTTGGACAGGCCACCGGTGCCGGTGATCGAACCGGCATAGGTGAAGGCATCCGTCCGGTTGAACGCCAAGGTGCCATTGTCGATGATATCGCCCAGGACCGAACCGGTAGTGCCGCCATTGCCGATGTTCAGCGTGCCGGAAGCGATCGTCGTGACCCCGGTGTAGCTGTTGTCGCCCACCAGGGTGAGTACGCCCACACCCGATTTGACCAGCGCGCCGCCGCCCACCAACTGGCCTATGGTCAGATTGCTGCCGGCAGTAGTGATCTCGAAGCCGCCGCCGCTCGCGCCCCAGTTGAGCGTGCGCGCTATGCTGCCGCTTGCCCCGGTCCACTGGAGCGTACCTCCATCGATCGTTAGCGCGCCGGATACATCCCCGAGCGCGCCGTTCGAGCTTATCGACAGCTTGCCGCCGGTGATCGTCGTGCCGCCGCTATAGGTGTTGGTGTTTGCTACCAGCGTCGTCGTGCCCGATCCGCTCTGGACGATCGATCCGATACCGCTGATGAAGCTGCTCACCGTGTTGGCGGCGCTGCTGTTGAAGACGAGGATGCCGTTGTCGACCAGCTGGCGGAATGCCACGCTCGCGGCGCCTCCGTCGCCGACCTGCAGCGTGCCCTGGTTGATGGTCCAGTCCATCAGCATCGCGTTGGTGCCGGTCAGCGTCCAGGTGCTGGCGCCGTTCTTCTCGAATTTGTCGGAAGTGTCGAAGTTGCGATACTTGCCGGTGGGCGAGACCTGGGAGATGTCGAAGCTCGCATCGGTGGCGCCGCCGAAGCCCAGGACTTCGGTGCCGCTCACGCTGGCGGTCACGTTGCCCTCGATGTTCGAGGTTGCCCATAGCTCGAGGTAAAGGCGGGTGCCGCCATTGGTATCCATGCGGATGGCATCGGTACTGCCGGCGCCCGCCCGGATCGTGCCCGTGTTGATGATCTTGACCGACCAGGCCTGGTTGAAGCTCTGGATCGCAGCGGCGCCGTTGCCGCCTTCGATCGTGCCGGCATTGGTGAGCGTCAGCAGCGAGGAGCCGATGCCGCGGATCGCCGCGCCGCCGGTGAAGGCGGGATCGCTGTTCGATCCGCCGCGGATCGTCCCGTTGTTGATGATGAAGGAGGTCTGGCCGATGTTGCGCGAATAGATGGCGAACCCATCGCTGCCGCTCTGCCCGTTCGAACCCTGGATCAGGCTGTTGTTGATCAGCGTGCCGCCAGTGTTGATCGATACGGCCACGCCCGAATTGTCGCCCGTCAGGCTGTGCGCATAGGAGATCGAGTCGCCGGCCGCGATCGTGCCGTTGTTCACGAAGGTCCCGGTGCCGTTCAGGCTGAGGGCGATGCCCGGATCCTGGCCCGCATTGCTGACCGAGTTGCCGCGGATCGTGGCGCTGCTGGTGACGATGCCCGTGCCGGTCAGCGACAAGGCGCCCGAGGTCGCGCCGGCATTACCGGAGAAATTGCCTGCCAGGACCAGGGTATTGGAGCCCGAGGGTCCAGCGATGAGCATTCCCGGACCGGTATTGGGGCCGGTCAGCACGAAGCCCTGGGTGTCGATCGTGACCGGCTTGTTCGGCAGGGTGAAGGTGGCGGTCGATACGCTGAAGCTGGCACCCAGCACGATCCGGGGATTGGGGTCCGCATTGCCGGCGATGACGGTCAGCGCCGCCTGCAGCTCGGCTTCGCTGGTCACGACATAGTCGTCTGCCCAGGCCGCCGAGGGCAGGAACAGCGCCAGGGCAAGCGCCGCGCCGCCCGCACCCGCCAGCAATTTCCGGCGGCGAAACGGAGAAACATTCGTGGCCTTGCGGATCGATCCAGCGGTCGTGAACATCGTTACTCTCCTGACGCTACGCAGACGTGCAAACGCGCCCTCCACGGCAAGCCGGGAAGACTGGGACGATCGTGGGATCGCCCATCACGCAATTCGTTCGAGTGGCACTCGTGACATAGGTGAAACGTTCGATGTCCCGGTGCGGCACAAGGTGTTAACGCAATCTAAATCGACCGCGTTGAGATGCATTTACCCTACGTTTTTCAGGAAAAATCGCTCGATCGGGTGCCTGAGGACCGGCACGATCCGTGCGGTTCGCAGGCCCGGGCACCGACCTGCCCTCTCCTCCCAAGGGCCGTCCCGAAAACGCGGATCGCGTCAATCCGCGACGATTCTGGGCCCGGCAATGCTCCGAATCGAGACGATGCGCGGCAAGCGAAAGTTCGGGCGAAAATAAAGCGAATGATATCAGATCATTGATCTGTGTATTATCGATGTAATACGCAATTACCGACATGTGGAAGACCACAAGTTCTACCTAACGGTTTGTTCACCATCCTTCTGAGCAAGGCGCGATGCCGAGAGTGTCGCGAACCAGAAGGGTGAGGACATGCGCACAAGGACGCATCTGGCATTCGCGGTCTGCATGGGGTGGGTCTCCGCCGCCTCTGCCCAAACAACCGCATATTCCCCCGATTCGGGCCGCACGCCCAATCAGATCGTCCTGTCGATCCCGGTCACGGCCTCAGTCGGCGGCCGATGCGGCTTCGGCACGGGCGGCACGCCGAGCGGCTCCTACAACCAGAATGATTTCGACGTGAACGGGCTGCAGCACGACTTCGCCTTCGTGCTCGATTGCACCGGCCCTTCGCGCGTCGCGGTAGTGTCGCAAAATGGCGGCCTGCTCACCACGGGAACCGCGCCGACCGGCTATACCGTTCGCGCGCCCTATGATGTGAGCCTGCATCTCGTCGCCAATGGCGGCGGGACGACGGCGGACGCCACCTGCGCCGCATCGACGCTGCCCACCGGCTCCACCTGCAGCTTCCTCGGCCCGGCAAGCACCGCGCAGGGGCTGCGCCTTTCCGCCGCATCGACGCTGCAGGCAGGCTCGTACCTGCGCGTATCCGCCCCACCCTATGCCGGCGCATCGGCGCTGGTGAACGGTACCTATTCCGACGTCCTGACGGTGACGCTCAGCGCATCGCCCTGACGGCGACCTGCCGGTTCGGCCCGGCGGCCGGCGCCAGATACCCCGGGCTTCTACCCCAAGTGAAAAATGGCAGCCGCGCCGCTCCGGCCTGACCTGCCCGACTTCAAATAGGAGAGCATTATGAAGAAGCTTCTGTTCACCGCCCTTCTCGCCGGTTCGGCGCTGGCGGCGGTCCCGGCAGCCGCGCAGAGCGTGTCGGGCAATGTCACGGTGACCGGCACGGTCGCCGCCAAGTGCACTTCCGCGGGCGGCCTGAACGGCAGCATCAACCTGGGCGAACTCGCCGTTGCCGACGGCAAGGTCAATCCGACCTTCTCGGCGAATGTGGGTGGCCTGAGCCGGTCGTTCACGGTCACCTGCACGAGTGCCAATCCGCAGATCTCGGTGGATGCCTCGGCACTGGTCAACTCCGCGATCGTGACCCCGACCGCCGGCTATACCAACACGGTGCACTACACCGCGACGATGGTCGCCTCGAAAGCGGCCGGCGGCACGACCTCGGCGATCGACACCTCGAACGTCGCCGGCGCGACCACCGCGCTTGTCGGCGATCACCTGGCCAATGCGCCGAACAACATCGTCCTCACGGTCTCGAACGGCAACACCACCACCGCGACCGACATGCTGGAGGCCGGAAATTACTCGGGTGTGATCGCGCTCACCGTGAGCCCGTCCGCCTGACCCGTGCTGGGCGAGGGAGGCCGCCCCCTCTCCTCCCTCGTCCAGACATTTCTGCTGGAGAACGACCATGCGCATCTCTTTCCTGCTCGCCGTTCCGGCCGCGCTGGTCGCGACCCCGGCGCTGGCGCAGTCGACTGGCACGGTGAACGTGAACGGATCCGTCGCCGATCGCTGCCTCTTCACCGTCCCCTCCGCGGTCATCGCGCTCGGGGAGATCTCGCAGAGCGGCACCGGCGCGGCTGCCGGCAGGCTCGACACCGCCCGCGTCGACAACCAGTTCCGCGATCTCGTCGGCTGGTGCAACGGCACCGCGGCGACCATGACGGTCGAGGCGCAGCCGCTGCTCAACCTCGACTATGGCGGCCCCGCCATCTCCGGGTTCGACACCCGGGTCGACTATCTCGCCACGGCCGCGGCCAACAGCACCTCGACGACCGACAGTTCGCTGGCAGCGAGCCCGGGTCCGGGCGGCGCCGTCAATGTCGGGCTCTTCTCGGGCAACATCCGGGTGACGCTGTC
This sequence comes from Sphingomonas sp. OTU376, assembly GCF_038440415.1. Taxonomy (NCBI): domain Bacteria; kingdom Pseudomonadati; phylum Pseudomonadota; class Alphaproteobacteria; order Sphingomonadales; family Sphingomonadaceae; genus Sphingomonas; species Sphingomonas sp. OTU376. Next base: position 41,827 of record NZ_JASATQ010000025.1, read on the forward strand.
CCAGTCCTCGACGCCGGGGAGCGGCCTGCTCGTCGCCGGCAATTATGGCGGCCAGGTGATCGTCACCCTCACGCCCAACTTCAGTGGCGGCGGAGACTGATCCCGCCAGGCACCTCACCCGACCGAATTGGGAGGCTAGCATGAACAAGCATATGGTTTTCCGCGCTGCCCTGACCGCCTCGATGGTCATCTGCGCGCCGGCATGGGCCCAGACCACGGGCACCACCTCCAGCGGTACGGTTACGGTGACCGGCACGGTACCCTCGCTCTGCTTCGGCGGGACGCTGACGGGCGGCAGCAACATTGATCTCGGCGTGCTCATCGACACGTCGACCGGATTGCTGCGCACCGACCTGCCGGCGCCGACCCGGACCCTGACCGGGGCGTTCTGCAGCACCCGCAGCGTGATCTCGGTCGAGGCGACGCCCCTGTTGTCGCAGAACGCGACGGGCACGCCGCCGGCCGGCTTCTCGCGGACGGTGAACTACCGCGCCGCCGCCAGCGGCTGGACCCCGACATCCGCGGTCTTCACCACGGGCGCCGCCAGCAACCCGGCCGCCTCGCAGAACCGCGCCACCGCGTTCCAGAGCGACATCACCATCACGCTCGACAACTTCCTGACCGGCGGAGGCACCGGGCTGCGGCTCGTCTCCGATCCGCTGTATCGCGGCGCGGTCACGGTGACGCTGTCGGTGGCCGATTGAGGGAGTGCACGACATGCGCAGCCACCCCTTGTTCGCGATCGCGGTCCTGCTCCCGCTCCCCGCCGTCGCGCAGACGATCAGCGAGGTCCGGGCAATGGACGTGACCGGCCAGGTGCCAGGCACCTGCACGCTCGGCGCTCCGCGGCTGGGTGGCGCCCAGGCCAATTTCCGCGGGATCAACGGCAACAGCCTGCCGATCGATCAGCTGGTCGACGGGACGACATTGTCGACCCGCCCGGCATCGGCCGAGATCAGCTTCGACGCGGTCTGCGCATTCCCGCACCTGCTGCGGGTGGAGAGCCAGAACAACGGGCTCTGGCGCACCAGCGAGCGGGTGGGCAACGCCCCGGAAGGGTTCGGCGACGCGGTTCCCTACCGCGCCACGCTCTACTGGGCATCGCAGACCCTCGCGTTGTTCGCCGATGCCCGGCTGCGCCGCATGGCCGAGACCAGCCTCTTCGTCAGCGAAACCGCGACCGGAACGCTGCAGCTCCGCCTCGAGATCGATGCCGGTGCCACCAATCACCGCGCAAACGCGCCGCTTGTCGCCGGCACCTATGGCGACACGCTGCGCATTACCCTGGAGCCGCAGCAATGAAGAGGATCCTGATCCCCGTCGCGCTGGCAATGCTTCCGGCAGCCGCCCTGGCCCAGAACCAGCCGCAGCCGGTCACCGGCCACCTCGACATCATCGGTGAAGCGCCGGCCGCCTGCCTGATGAAATCCCCCGCAGGCACCAGCGGCACCAATGCCAGCTTCGATCCCGTGTCGTCCGGCACCGGCCGCATCCGGATCGACCAGCTGGCGAGCCTGAACGATGCGACGCCCCTGGCGGCGACGATCCGGGTCGAGCTGCCGGTCATCTGCAACGCGCCCCACCGCATCGTGCTGCGCAGCGGCAATGGCGGGCTGCGGCGGGACGGCGCGGCGGTGGCGAGCGTCGCCCCCTTCCGCCAGCTGCTGCCCTATCGGCTGGGTGTCCGCTGGGGCGCCGACCAGGCCGAGCGCGGCACCGATGACGGCACGCCGATCACCATCGACGCAAGTGGCGCCCGCTCGGGCGACCTTGCGGTCCTTTTCACCCTCGCCAGCGGCGGCGCCCCCCTCGTGGCGGGCAACTACACCGACGAGATCGTCCTGGAGATCCAGGTCGCCGACTGACGCACCCCACGCATTCCGGGAGGAAAACAGATGAAGAAATGGGTCCGTGGTCTCGCTCTTGGTCCGGCACTGGCCGCCGCCATGCTCGCGAGCACTCCGCTGGTACAGGCGGAGACGGTGCAGCCGGTCGTCGTCGATCTGACGCCCACTGGCAGCGGAATGAGCCAGACGATCACGGTGGAGAACACCTTCACCCAGCCGCTTCCGGTGGAGCTGCGCGTCGAGGAACTCACCTTCGACCAGGCCGGACTGCACGGCACGGGCAAGGACTCCGGCGACTTGCTGATCTTCCCGCCCCAGGCGATCATCCAGCCCGGCCAGACCCAGTCCTTCCGCGTGCAATATATCGGCGACCCCGCCCTTGCCCGCAGCAAGCACTATTACGTCACCGTCGCCCAGCTGCCGGTGCAGCTGCCGCAGGGCCAGTCCGCCATCCAGATCCTGTACAACTTCCAGGTGCTGGTCAGCGTGCGGCCCGCCGGCGCGAGGCCCGAGCTCAAGATCGCGAAGAGCGAAGTGGCGCTCGACGAGAAGGGTCAGGCGATCGCCGCGATCACCCTGACCAACGACAGCCCCGCCCATGGCTATCTGTCCAAGGGCCGGCTGCGGATCGTCGAGCGCGATCGCAGCGGCAAGGAAGTGTTCCGTCGCACGCTCGCCGGGCCCGAAATCCAGCAGACCGTAGGCTTCGGCCTGGTCGGCGCAGGACAGACCCGCCGGCTGCTCATCCCCATCCAGCTCCCCACCAGTGAAGGCACGATCGATGCCCAATTCACGCCCGAGGGCTAGGCGCCCCCTGCGCTGGTTCGCCATCGTCCTGATGGCGGGCTGCGCGCCCTTCGCCATCTCGCCGGCCGCTCGCGCCAGCGAGGATGGTCCCAAACAGACGACCCAGGAGCAGGAGCGCCACATCGTCCTGCCCAAGCCCAGCGCCGGCGGTGACGCGCAGGCCAGGATCAACACCACCGGCAAGCCGGTGACGCTGACGGTGGCCGCGAAGGATGGCCCGGTCTATCTCGGTGACATCGTCGTCACCATCCAGCCCGACGACTCGATCGAGTTCTCGTCGCGGCGGCTGATGGACCTGCTCTCCAACGTCCTCGACCCGGACGTGCTGCGCAACCTGCAGGCGAGCTTCGCCGGCAAGGCGGCACTGGGCCCGGAAGCGTTCCAGGCATCCGGCATCCAGCTCCACTATGATCCGCAGCAGCTGGCGATCGTGCTCGACATCGCGAGCGAGCGCCGCGCGACCCGCACGGTGATGGTCAGCCCGCTCGAGCGCGATAAGATCGGTACCTATGTCAAACCCGCCGATTTCAGCGCCTATCTGAACATCCGCGGCAATGTCGATTACCTCTGGAGCGGCGCGGACAAGGGTGTGCAATCGCCGGTGCTGTTCCTCGACGGCGCCATCCGCACCATGGGCGTCGTGCTGGAGAGCCAGGCGGTCTGGCAGCCCGGCAGCAACGCCACCGACTTCCAGAGACTGGGCTCGCGCTTCGTCTATGACGATCCGAAGCGGCTGGTCCGCTGGACCCTTGGCGACCTCCAGCCGGTCACGCGCGGCTTCCAGTCGGTGCCCGATATCGCGGGCGTTTCCGTCTTCCGGTCGTACAGCGTGCTGCAGCCGCAGGAAATCGTGCGGCCGCGCGGCGACCGCAGCTTCCAGCTCACCCGTTCATCGACCGTCGAGGTCTATGTCAATGGCGAGCTCGTGCGACGCCTCCAGCTGGCGCCGGGCACCTACAACCTGCGCGACTTCCCGTTCACCCAGGGCGCGAACGACGTTCGCCTGAACATCCTCGACGATACCGGCCGCAGCGAGGTCCTGCGCTTCAACGTCTTCCTCGACCAGTCGCAGCTTTCGGCCGGGCTGAGTGAATTCGGCCTCTATGCGGGCGTGATGGCGCCGCTCGAGGCGCACGGCCCGCATTATACCAACAAGCCGGCGGTCTCCGCCTTCTTCCGACACGGCATGAGCGACGCGCTCACCCTGGGTGCCAATATCCAGGCCGATAACCGGGTGGTGATGGGCGGCGTGGAAGCCGTATGGGGCACGTCGCTCGGCACCTTCGCGGGCAGCTTCTCGCTCTCGCATATCGACGGTATCGGCATGGGCCGCGCCGCGCTGGCAACCTTCCAGCGGCTGATCCAGCGCCCCAATGGCCGCTCGGACTCGATCACCATGTTCTTCGAGAGCCGCAGCCGCGACTTCGGGCCGATCGGCACGGTGATTCCGCGCAACCCCTTCGCCTGGGAGGCCGGTGGCGGCTATTCGCACACCTTCACCGACTATATCTATGGCGGCATCGACGGGCGCTACTCGCGCGGACGCGACGGCCAGCGCGACCTCTACACGGCGCGCGCCACCATGGGCTGGCGGATCAACGACCGGCTGACCATGACCGGCGACCTGCGCTACGAGCGCGACAATGTCCGCAAGGGGCTGGGCGGACTGCTCAGCCTGACCCTGCGCCTCGGCCGCTACTCCAACTTCCGCGCCGACTATGACACGCGGACCGAGCGGGCACGCCTGTCGTACAACATGATGCACGGCCAGGGCGTCGGCTCGTACAACATCGCCGCCGATATCGAGCGCGACAAGAATGGCGCGGGCGTCAGCGTAGCCGGCAATTATGTGGGCAACCGCGCCGACCTCGGCTTCAGCCATTTCGGCACCTTCGACGACGATTTCGGCCGCTCCACCGGGCAGCGGACTTCGTTCCGCTTCGGCACCGCGATCGCGCTCGCCGACGGCGCGCTTACGATCGGCCGGCCGATCTATGACAGCTTCGCGGTGGTCAAAGGGCATGAGAGCCTGAAGGGCGCCAATATCCGCGTCGATCCGACCGAGTTCGGCTACACGGCCTCGACCGGTGCGCTGGGCACAGCGCTGCAGCCGAGCCTCAGCTCCTATGCGGAGCGCACGGTCAAGATCGACGCGCCGAACGCGCCCGCTGGATACGACCTTGGCCAGGGTGCCTATCGCCTCTTCCCGCCCTATCGCAGCGGATATCGGCTGGAGGTCGGCTCGGGCTACAATCTGACGGCGATGGGCCGGATGACCGACCGCAACGGCGATCCTGTTTCGCTGGTCACCGGCAAGGCGACCGAGCTGGCGCATCCGGAGCGTGAACCGGTTGTGGTGTTCACCAACCGTGAGGGCCGCTTCGCCGCCACCGGCCTCGCCGCCGGTCGCTGGCGGATCGACATGCTCGATACCGAGAAGAGCAGCTACGTCATTGATATCGCGGAGAAGGCCGAAGGCGTGGTGCGCCTTGGCGAGCTCACGCCTGCAGCGAAGGACGGAACCAAGCCATGAGCAAGATGATACCGCTGCTCGCAGCTGTCTGCGGCGTCCTCGGCATCGCCGGGGCCGCGCCAGCCTGGGCGCAGGGCAAGGGGACCTGCGGTGTATCCGGCCAGGCACTGGCCTCGCCGACGATCACCTACGATCCCTTCTCGCCCACCGGTTTGACGCAAGTGACGATCCCGTTGATCCTGACCCGCTTCGGCACCGGTGCGGCCAAGACCCAGACGGTCAACTTCGTGCTGACCAAGCCGGTGGGTACGCCCAACTACCAGATCCTCTACAATGGCACGAGCATCCTCTACACAGAGGGCAACACCATGGGGCACCCGACGATCAACTCGCAGTCGGCGGGGGAGATCAACTACAATTTCGGTGGCGCCTCGCAGCCCGACCAGTCGACGCCGTTCAACCTGGTCGTCACGGTGCCGGCGAATGTCGATCTCTCGGCGGGCAACCCGATCGACTTCGACATCCTCTATGTCTGCAACGGCACCGGCGGCATGGCCGATGTCACCACGCCGACCAAGCTGTCGAGCGCGATCCACATCAACGTCAATGTGCTGAGCGCGCTGCAGGCCAGCTATGCCGGCCCGGCGCTGGATTTCGGAGAAGTCGGCGACAAGACCGATACCGACGTGACGAACACGCCGATCATCCGCACCGGCTATGTCCGCGTCGCCAGCTCGGGTCCCTATTCCGTCAACGTCACGTCGCAGAATGGCTACAAGCTGACCTTCCCGGGCGGCAACCCGGCGAACGCGACCCAGTCGATGAGCTATTCGGCGACCTTTGTCGGGCAGACGCGCAGCCCGTCCAACACGACGCCGATCAACCAGACCTGCACCCGCGCCGGCCTGGCCGGGTCACCACCGAACCAGGGCATATTACTGCCGGTGAACGTGCGCCTGCTGCAAGGGGGGCAGACGCGAACGCCCGCCCCCAACTATCAGGACATATTGACCGTCACCATCTCCCCGCTGGCCGCGGGTACGCCGGGAACGATCTGCTCGTGATCCAGCCCGGGCTGGATCAGAGCGCCGTAACGCGGATCGACAGCGTGCCGTTGGCCTGGCCGTTCTCGGTGACCAGCGACACCTTGTGCGCTGCGATGCCCGGCTGCGCGGCACCCGAGATGACCGTCGAACCGGCGTCGGAGAGGCGCACGGCAGTGCCGTCGATCATCAGGGTGGCGCCGGCCAGCTCGGGCGAGTGATCGACCGTCACCTGATAGCCATTCGCGCTGTTGCAGAATTCGTGCAGCGTGCCGAGATCGACCTGGTTGCCGCTCGACGCGGCAACCGAATTGTCAAGGTTCGCGCGGCAGACAACCGGCACATAGCCGCTGACCGTCAGCCGGTAGCCGTCCTGCGACGGATCGGCAAAGGCCGCCGGCGTCGCCGCGATCAGCGCGCCGAAAGCGGCCGCTGCGCCAACCCGGCGCACGAAGGAAGAAACGCTGTTGTTGTACTGCATGATGAAGAACTCCCGCCAGAACGGTTCTTTCTCCACCCAAAGCGGTTGATGTCCGGTTAAACCGGGCATCAGTAACCCGACGCATCGGGTGCGTAACGGCGTGGTTCTGCGGGTTTCGGGAGCGGTGTGGCCGGGTTGCTACGCTCTGGGAGCTGCGGCGAGCACCGGCCGCCCCTGGCCCATTCCGGCCGCGAAGGCGATCCGAAGCGCTTCCGACAGGCTGCGCGCATGCAGCTTGGCCATGATGTTGGCGCGATGCACCTCGACGGTGCGGCAGCTTATGCCGAGGTCGAACGCGATCGTCTTGTTGGGCAGGCCCTGCGCCAGCCGCTCGAGCACCTCGCGCTCGCGGCAGCTCAGGATACCGAGCACCACGCCGGCCTCGGCGACCCGGGCACTGATGTCCTTGCCTGCCGTGATCCGGTCGAAAGCCCGGCCGATCGCGTCCAGAAGCGCATCGGTGTCGAAGGGCTTTTCGAGGAAATCGACGGCGCCCGCCTTCATCGCCTTCACCGCCACCGACACGTCTCCATGGCCGGTCAGCACGATGACAGGCATCGTCACGCCGCGCGCGCCGAGCTGCTGCTGCACCTCGATGCCGTCCATTTCAGGCATGCGGATATCAAGCAGGATGCAGCCGGGCTCGACATGGCGAACCTCTTTCAGGAAGGCGATGCCGGACGCCCATACGCGAACCGCATAGCCGGAGGCGCTCAGGAAGAACTTGGCGCCCCGGCGCACGCTTTCTTCGTCATCGATGACATGGACCAACGGTTTGTCGCTCATTCCAGGGACTCCGCATCAGCACGAACAAGGGTGAAATGAAAACGGGCGCCGTCGCCGCTGTCCGGCTCCAGCCAGATGCGTCCGCCATTGGCTTCGACGATCGTCCGGCAGATCGACAGCCCCAGCCCCATTCCACTGCTCTTGGTGCTGTGGAAGGCGCGGAACAGATTCTCGGCGATCCCCGGCGGAACCCCGGGCCCGGTATCGGCGACGGTAACGCGGACGAAGCCGGGATCGTCGGGCGCGGTCGATATGGTGAGCGAGCGCCGGGGCGCCCCGATCATCGCCTCGATGGCATTGCGCATGAGATTGATCAGCACCTGCTGGATCTGGATGCGGTCGACGAGGACGCTGTCCACCGACAGGTCCAGCCGGAAGCTCGCCTCCACGCCCCTTTCCCGCGCGCCGATCAGCGCGAGTTCGGAAGCGTCCTCGACCAGTGCGGAAAGCGCCTCGATCGACTTCTCGACCTCGCCGCGCGCAACGAACTCGCGCAGCCGACGTACGATGCTGCCAGCCCGAAGCGCTTCCTCGAACGCTTCGTCCAGCCCTTCCTCTATCGTCTCCCGGTCCTCGGCATTGCCGTCGCGCAGCATGTTCCGGGCACCGCGCACGAAGGTGACCACGGCGGTTATCGGCTGGTTCAATTCATGGGCCAGCGTGGATGCCATGGTGCCCATCGCGCTCACGCGTGCGGCATGGACCAGCTCGGAACGCAGCGCCTCGATCCGCTCCTCGTCCGCAACCTTCTCGGTAAGGTCGCGGATGAAACCGATGAAGACCCGGCCGCCCTCTGACGTGGCCTCGCCGACCGACAGGTCCATCGGGAAGGTCGTCCCGTCGTGGCGCTGCCCCAGCACGATCCCGCCGACCCCGATCATCCGGGCCTCGCCCGTCTCGAGATATCGCCGAAGATAGTCGTCGTGCCGATCGCGGTCCGGAGCCGGCATCAGCCGGCTGACGTTTGAACCGACGACGTCGGCCTCGCACACGCCGAAGAGTTTCTCCGCCGCGGCGCTGAACGACAGGATCTTGCCCGTCTCGTTGATCACCACCATCGCATCGGGCACCGCCGCCAGGATGGAGCGGAACTGCGCCGCGCTCGCCTGGAGATGCCGTTCCGCCGCGCGTTGCTCGGTCACGTCGCGAACGACCTTCGCAAAGCCCCGCAGCGCACCTTGCTCGTCATAGAGCGGCGTAAGCATGGTGTGGGCGAGGAATTCCGAGCCGTTCTTGCGAACGCACCAGTCCTCCTCCTCCAGGCAACCCTCGGCGCGGGCGCGATCGAGGTCATGCTGCGGCTTGTCGAGCGCCAGCGCCGTGTCTGGGTAGAAAATCGAGCAGTGCCTGCCGACGACTTCGCGCTCGCTCCAGCCCTTCAGCCGTTCGGCCGCCTTGTTCCAGATCGTTATCCGCCCATCCGGATCGAGCATGTAGATGCCATATCCCTCGGCACCGTCGATCAGCAGGTTCAGCGTCTCCGCCAGGTCATGCGCGCGGTTTGCCCGGCGTTCCGCGACTTGCTCGCTGGCGCGCAACCGCCATTGCAGGCGCATGATATAGGATACGACGAGGATGATGACCGAGCAGGCGAACAGGAAGACGACTCTCTCGAGAATGGCGGCCTCGCCGCTTGCCCAGCCCATCAGGGTAACCGCCGCCACCGATGCGAGGGCGGCTGCCAGCGCGGGCCCCGAGCCGGCAAAGGCACCGGTGACGAGCACCGCGACCGCATAGAGCAGATAATGTCCGTGACCGTTCAGCCAGGGCTCGAGGGCCCAGCGCAGAAGCGTGGCGACTACGACCGAGCCTACCGCCAGACCATAGGCGGCAGCGAGGTCGCGCGCCGATGTGCTTGGGGCACCGGCCACCGCAATCTCCGCCGCTGAAGCGCCCGAGCCACACCCGATAGTGGGTTCCCTCGTTCAGCGGGTCGGATGTCGATAGCACGAAAGAAATTGGTCGGAAATGGTTTGGAAACTATACGGACACATCAAATCCCGCGTCCGATGCCGCGAAATGGGACGCAGTTAGACTATCGGCTCGACGACTCGGGCTAGTTCCTCGAGCAGTACGTCATCGCGAAACGGCTTGGGCAGCACTTCGACGAAACCGGCGGAGATCGCTTCGCTTCGCAGGCTTTCGGAAAAATGCGCGGTGATCAGCACCGCAACGCCGTCCCAACCCCTCTCCTGGAGCGTGCGGAGGGATTCGATACCGTCACAGTAGGGCATCGAATAATCGACCACGAGATGTGTTGCCTCGACCGATACGGGATCGGCGAGCGCGGCGGCGGCGCTGGCGAAGGCGATGACCTGATATCCCGCGCCCTGGAGCATGAGCTGCAGCCCCCGACGCACCGAGGCATCATCCTCGATCAGGAGCAGCGGCGGCATGTTCTTCTTCCGCGACGACGTCATTACAACCTGCGCCTAGCTAGCGGGTTCGACACTGCAACGGGCTTCGCGCGATTCCCGCGCCCGGTTACCATATCAGCCTTCGGGGAGGTGGCGAACAGGGCAATGCACCAAACCGGTCCCGATACGCCACACGAGCCTAAGGCGAGCACCGAACATATGGCGATTGGTAGTCTTACTTACACGTGCCCCTCCGCCTCGATCCGTCCCGCCCAACCCTCGCGCCGCCGCTTGACAGCGCCAGCCCGCTGGGCTCTTTTCGAGCCATGGGGAACGCGATCTCCCCACGAGGCGTCAGCCGAAGCATCGCGTCCTGTTCCGCAATGAAGGACGCCCCATGCCCACGCCCAACAGCATAGCCGCTGACAAGCTGTCACGCCTGATCGGCACCGCCGCCGCCCCAATGCTCCTCGACCTGCGCGAGGATCGCGGCACCACGCTGATACCCGCCTCCCTCCCCGTCCCCGCCGGCGCGATCGGAGAATGGACCGCCCGCCTGACCGGCCGCGCCGCAATCATCATCGACGAGGACGGCACGCGCACCGCGCCCGGCCTGGCTGCCTGGCTGCGCAGCGACGGGATCGATGCCGAAATCCTGGAGGGCGGTTTCGCCGCCTGGCAGGCCGCCACCCTGCCCCTGCTCGCAACCGAGCGGCTCCCGGGGCGCGACGCCCAGGGCCGGACACTCTGGGTCACCCGCGCGCGGCCCAAGGTCGACCGCATCGCCTGCCCCTGGCTGATCCGGCGCTTCGTCGACCCCGCCGCACGCTTCCTGTTCGTCGCCCCCGGCGACGTGATCGAGACCGCCCGGCGCTTCGACGCCGCCGCCTTCGACGTGGCGCATGACGAGGTGTTCTGGAGCCATCGCGGCGAGCGCTGCACCTTCGACCTGATGGTCGAGACCTTCGGCCTCACGGCCTTCCCCGCACTCGAACATCTGGCGACGATCGTGCGCGGCGCCGACACCGCCCGGCCCGACATCGTGCCCGAGGCAGCCGGCCTGCTCGCCCTCTCGCTCGGCCTCTCCCGCGTCCATGCCGACGACCTGGAGCAGCTCGAGGCCGGCATGCCGATCTACGACGCGCTCTACCGCTGGTGCCGCGACGCGCGATCGGAAACGCACGACTGGACCTCGCACAAGCCGCGCGCGGTGCAGGCATGAGCGCGGCGGCTCTCGACGGGGCCGCAGCCCCGGCCCGACCTGCTCCCGTCACGCTTGGCCAGGCCTTCTGGGTGTGGCTGCGGATCGCAGCGCTCTCCTTTGGCGGACCGGCCGGGCAGATCGCGGTGATGCACCGCATCCTGGTCGAGGAGAAACGCTGGATCGGCGAGCAGCGATTCCTGCACGCGCTCAACTACTGCATGCTGCTGCCCGGCCCCGAGGCGCAGCAGCTCGCCACCTATATCGGCTGGCTGCTCCACAAGACGAAGGGCGGCGTGATCGCCGGCACGCTGTTCGTGCTGCCGGGCATGGTCTCGATCATGGCGCTGAGCTGGATCTATGTCCTGTACGGCAAGCTCGGCTTCGTCGCGGCGCTGTTCTTCGGATTGAAGGCCGCAGTGCTGGCGGTGGTGCTCCAGGCGGTCGTCCGGATCGGCGGACGGGCGCTGCGCAGCGGCGCGTCACGGGCGCTGGCGGCCGCCGCCTTCGTCCTGATCTTCTTCCTGGGCGTGCCCTTCCCGCTCATCATCCTCGCCGCCGGCCTGATCGGCTGGTGGACCGGGCGCAGCGGTTCGAATGCGTTCAAGGGCGGCGGGCATGGCGGGCCGAAAGGAGGTGCCGTGGTCGCGGATGCCGATACCCTGCTGGGCGAGGAACTGCCGGCGCACGCCCATGCCTCGTGGCGCGAGACGTCGCGGACGGTGGTGACCTGCCTGCTGCTATGGCTGGTGCCGGTCGCCGCGCTGGTGCTGCTGCTCGGGCCGACCAACACCTTCTCCAGCATCGCGATCTTCTTCTCGAAGATGGCGGTGGCGACGTTCGGCGGCGCCTATGCGGTGCTCGCCTATGTCGCGCAGCAGGCAGTGGAGGAATATCACTGGCTCACCCCGGGCGAAATGCTCGACGGGCTCGGTATGGCCGAGACCACGCCGGGGCCGCTGATCATGGTGCTGCAGTTCGTCGGCTTCCTCGGCGCCTATCGCACACCGGGCGTGCTCTCTCCGCTGCTCGCCGGCACGCTGGGCGGGCTGCTCGCGACCTGGGTGACCTTCCTGCCCTGCTTCCTGTGGATCTTCCTGGGGGCGCCCTATATCGAGCGGCTGCGCGGCAACGCGGCCGTATCGGGCGCGCTTTCGGCGATCACGGCGGCGGTGGTGGGCGTGGTGCTCAACCTTGCCATCTGGTTCACGATCCACACGCTGTTCCGCCAGACGCTGCCGGTCGAGCTTGGGCCGATCCGCTTCGCCGCACCCGTGGCCGCGAGCATCGATCTGTGGGCGCTGGTGCTGGCCGGTGCGGCGATCGTGGGGGTGTTCGTGCTGCGGGCCGGCGTCATCGTGACGCTGGCGGCGACATCGGCGGCGGGCATCGCGCTGCACCTGCTCGGGCTGCTCTGACTTCTGCCCGGAAAATCAAGGACGTCGCGAAAACCCGCACCGCAAACGTGACGCCAAGCCGTCCAAGATGTGCGCGTGGTTCCAATAACTTGAGCGCCGTGCCGGCCATGGGTGCGGCACGGCGCCCTCGACTCACCCCCATATGGCGTATTGACTCCTGTTCGCCGTGGGTAATGGCTCCCTGAAAGGGGGAATTTTCATGGCCAGCAGCATCGAGTCGTCCGGGATCCTGAGCATCGCGGGGCGGAAATCGCGCAAGGGCGTCCGTCCGGGACGCTATCGCAGCGCGACGGCGCTGGCCGGCGGCCTGGCCGCGACCATCCTCCTCGCGGTGCCCGCGATGGCGCAGGATACGCGCGGCGGCGGCGGCGGCCAGGGCAACAGCGCGCCTGGACCAATCGGTGGCACCAGCAGCAGCACCGGCGCGGGCGGTGCCGGCGCAGGCACCAGCGAAAGCTATGAGGGCGCCGCCGGCGGCGGTGCCGGCGTGACCGGCGGAAATGGCGGCAACGCTTCGGATGGCGGCCTGGGTGGCGCAGGCGGCGCCACCGCCGGCGCAGCGGGCGGCGACGGCGTGGGTGGCGGCATCGGAAGCCGCGCGAGCGGCGGCGGCGGCGGCGCGCATGGCGCCTATCTTTCCGGCGCACCAGGCTCGGCAGTGAGCGGCGGCAAGGGCGGCGCGGGCGGCACCTCGAGCGATGGCGACGGCGGCGGCGGCGGTGCGGGCGGCTATGGCGCGGTGGCGACCGGTACCGGCACGATATTCTTCAACTATGCGATCACCGGCGGCAATGGCGGCGATGGCGGCGGCGGCTATTTCTATGGCGGCAGCGGCGGTGATGGCGGCTATGGCCTGGTGTTCACCGGCACCGGCGCCACCGCCTCGATCAGTGGCGCGATCACTGGCGGCAATGGCGGCGTGCGCGGTGGCTTCTCGGCCGCCGGCTGCTGCGCGGTCGGCCAGAACGGTGCGGGCGGAATCGGCCTGGTCGGCAGCGATGTGGCCATTGTCCTTCATGCCACGATCAGTGGCGGCCTCAATGGCAACGGCGTTACGCGCGCGCTTGCGATGCGACTGGGCGGGGTCAACCAGATCGCGCTCGCCAGCGGCTGGGGCCTGGTCGGCGGCATCGAGATCGCCGGGACCAGCCTGGAATTCGTGCAGGGCAACAACCAGACGCTGTCCAACGACATTTCCGGTGTCGGCAAGCTGATCAAGAGCAGCATCGGCAACCTGACGCTGAGCGGCAACAACAGCTATGCCGGCGGCACCGAAATCCGCGGCGGCACGCTGACGATGGGCAATGGCGGCACCACCGGCGTGCTCGGCAGCGGGCTGGTCAGCATTTCCAGCGGCGCCGAGCTGGCCTTCAACCGCTCCGACAACATCACCGTCGCCCACCAGATCACCGGCGACGGCCAGTTGCGCAAGCTCGGCACGAACACGCTGACGCTCGGCAACAGCGGGAACAATTATACGGGCGGGACGATCGTCGACGCCGGCACGCTGGCGCTCAACAACGCCACGGCGGCCGGCACGGGCACGATCTGGCTCCGCGACGGCACCACGCTTCGCAATCTGGTGACGAGCGGCACGCCCTATTACGCCAATGCGATCCGGATCGACGCCGGCGAGAGCGCGACCATCAACGGCAACACAAGCGCCGGCGCCGCTTTCAACGGCGCGGTCACCGGCGGCGGCGACCTGACGATCTCCGGCCTGGTCGCGCTGCTCAACACCAACAGCTACGGCGCCACCACGATCGACAGCAACTCGCAGCTGCGGGTGGGGGTCACGACTTCGGGAACGCTGGGCAGCGGCAACGTCACCAATAACGGCCTGCTGGTATTCGGACGGTCTGACACGGTGACCGTCTCGAACGAAATCAGCGGTTCCGGAGACGTGCGGAAGACCAATGGCGGCACGGCGATCCTGACCGGCGACAACAGCTATCTGGGCACCACCACCATCACCAGTGGCACCCTCCAGGTCGGCGATGGCGGCACCACCGGCTCGCTTGGATCCGGCAATGTCTCCAATTCCGGCAACCTGGTCTTCAACCGGGCCGATGACATCACCGTCGCCAACGCTATCGGCGGCACCGGCACCCTGACCAAGCTGGGCGCCGGCATGCTGACCCTGAGCGGCAACAGCAACTATCTCGGCAACACCACGATCAGCGCGGGCACGCTGCTGCTTGGCAGCGCCAATGCCTTTGGCAACGGCAGCATCCTGCTCGACGGCGGCACGCTCGATGTCGGCGATATCGCCTTCAACCTCGCCCGCCTGGGCAGCGGCAACGGCACGATCGCCGCTTCCGGCACCGGCAGCCTGAATGTCGGCGCCGGCCAGACGGTAACGTTCGGCAGCACGGGCAATTCGATCGACTCCGATGTCATGCTGACGATCGACCCGAGCGGCACGCTGACGCTGCTCGGCAACAACGCACTGACCGGCGGCATCACCCTGGCCGGCCGGCTGGTGATCGGCGAGAGCGGCGCGGCCGGCGGCGCCGGCAATACGATCTTCACCGCCGGATCGGTGATCAGCTATGCCGACGGCGTCGACAATGGCACGGCGATCGGGCTCGGCTCCGACACCACCCAGTTCGAAGTACTCGGCGCCGATGTCGCCACCCAGAGCGGCGCGATCTACGAGGACCTGCAGAGTCGCGGCTTCGAGAAGATCGGCGCGGGCACGCTGATCCTGACCGCAGCCAACAGCTATACCGGCACGACCCTGGTCTCCGCCGGCACGCTGGGCCTGGGCGACGACTTCGCGGCGGGCACCGGCTCGATCGAGCTGGCCAGCGGGACCACCCTGCTCAACGCCGGCAGCTGTGGCTGCGGGCTGGCCCTGGCCAATGCCATAAACGTCATCACCACGGCGACGATCGACAGCGGCGGCGGCCAGACCTATCTCGACGGCCCGCTGACCGGCGGCGGTATCCGCTTCGCCGACAGCAGCGGCGGCGGCACCATCACCCTGACCGCGGACAACAGCTATGGCGACACCGTGGTGGGCACGCTGGCGACGCTGGTCGTCGGCGAAGGCGGCACCACCGGCACGCTCGGCACCGGCAGCATCACGGTCGAGGACCTGGCGATGCTGGCGTTCGACCGATCGGACACGGTCACGCTGGCGGCGGAGGTTTCGGGCGACGGCCTGATCGGCCAGTTCGGCAGCGGCACGCTGATCCTGACCGGCAACAACAGCAATGCCGGCGGCACGGTGATCCTCAATCCCGACGGCATCCTGCAGGTGGGCGATGGCGGCACCAGCGGCGCGCTGGGCGCCGGCACGGTCTTCAACATGGGCCAGCTGGTGTTCAACCGCTCCGACGACATCACCGTCGCGCAGGAGATCGCCGGCGACGGGCGGATCACCAAGCTGGGCGCGAACACGCTGACGCTGAGCGGCGACAATCTCAACGGCAGCTACGGGCCGTTCGCGGGCACCGTCTCGGTCCAGGGCGGCACGCTGGCGATCACCCAGTTCGCGCTGGGCGCCAGCGAGCTGCTCGAGATCGACAATGGCGCGCAGGTGAAGCTGCTCGAGGACAGCTATGCCGGCAGCATGGCGATCCTCTCGGGCGGCGGCACGATCGATACCGGCGCCTATACGCTCGAGGCGTTCGGCGGGGTGGATTTCCAGGGCGAGCTGACCAAGACCGGCTCGGGCACGCTGCTGCTCGTCGACTTCCCGGAGGAAGGCACCGGCAGCGGCGGGATCAACGTCATCGCCGGTACGCTCGGGCTGGGCAGCGACTTCGCGGCGGGCACCGGCACGATCAAGCTGGCCGACGGCACGACGCTGCTGAGCTGCGGCTGCGGGCTGCTGACGGTGGGCAATGCGATCCAGGTCGCGCCTGGCGGCACCGCGACGATCAGCGGCGACGGCGGCGACATCGACCTGACCGGCGCGATCAGCGGCGGCGATGTCAGCTTCAGCGCGGGCAGCAGCCCGGGCGCCGCGAGCACCTTCACGCTGACCAACGCGAACAGCTATGGCGCCACCCGGATCGGCGCCAATGTCGAGCTGGTGCTGGCGGGCGGCACGCTGGGCACCGGCGACCTCGTCTTCGACGCGGCGCCTTCGGATCCGGGCTCGCCGGCTAGGGTCCGCTTCGAGAACAGCAGCGACTATGGCTTCGGCGGCAGGATCGTCGGCAGCGGGATCGTCGACATCGGTCCGGACGCGGCGGCGAAGGTGACGCTGACCGGCTCGAACAGCGCGGCGGAGAACTTCACCGGGACGCTGAACCTGCTCCAGGGCACGCTGGTGCTGAACGGCGCTATCGGCGACATGGTCGGCAACAGCGCCACGCTCAGCATCGCCGGCGGCACGCTGGGGGGCAGCGGCAGCTTCCATGGCAGCGTGGACATCGACAATGCCGCGCTCAACCCTGGCAACAGCCCGGGCACGCTGGCGATCGCCGGCAATCTGACGCTGGGCGCGGGCACGATCCTCAACTTCGAGCTCGGCGCGCCGGGCACGGTGGGCGGAGCGAGCAACGACCTCGTCACCGTCGGCGGCAACCTGCGGCTCGACGGCACGCTCAACGTCGCCGCCTGGGGCGCGGGCTATGGGCCGGGCTATTACCGGCTGTTCAACTATGGCGGCAACCTGGACGACCAGGGGCTGGACATCGGCACGATCGCCGGCGGGCTCGCCCCGCAGATCCTGACCAATATCGGCGGCCAGGTGAACATCCGCCTGGGCGGGTCGCAGGCCATCCAGTACTGGGACGGCGCCGACATGGGCTCGACCACCGGCGTGGCGGGCGGCACGGGCAACTGGAAGGGCGCGAACACCAACTGGACCGGCCCGACCGGCTTCGCGATCAACGACGCCTGGCAGGGCCAGGTCGGCGTGTTCGGCGGCGCCGCGGGCGGCACGGTCACCGTCTTCGGCAACGCGGATTTCGAGGAACTGCGCTTCGTCACCGACGGCTATGTGCTGCGCCCCTCCGACGCCAGCGCAAGGCTGGGCGTGACCGGCGGCTTCTCGATCATCGACGTCGCGAGCGGGATCACCGCCGATATCGGCGTGGTGATCCAGGGCAATGCGGGCCTCGACAAGACCGGCACCGGCACGCTGATCCTCTCGGCGGCCAACAGCTATGAAGGCGCGACCGATGTCGCGGCGGGCACGCTGCGGCTGGGCGCCAACAACGCGATCGCCCAGAAATCCGCGCTCAACGTCCAGTCGGGCGCGACGCTCGACCTGGCCGGCTTCGACACCAAGTCCGGATCGATCGCCGGCGCGGGCGCGATCCTGCTCGGCGGCGGCCAGCTCGAGACGGGCTACGACAACAGCTCGACCATCTTCAGCGGCACGATGACGGGCGCCGACGGCAGCGAATCCACCCTCATCAAGAATGGCATCGGCACGCTGACCGTAAGCGGCACCGTGGCGCTGGGCAACGGCGGAGGCGCCCTGAAGTCCTTCACCCAGATCAATGCCGGCACACTCCAGATCACCGGCACCGGCAATTTCGGCGTTGACCAGGTCCAGAACCTCGCGACGGTCGAGAACAGCGGCATGATCAATGCCCATGCTACCCTGCAGAACTTCGGCACGGTGACCAATGGCGCCGTCGGAACGATCAACGGTACCACCCAGAATTTCGGCACTATCGACAATTACGGCACGATGGGTCCGCTGATCTCGCTGGGCGGCACGGCCACCAACTACGCCACCGGCACCATCAACGGCGCGGTCCAGAACTTCGCCAGCTTCACCAGCGCCGGCATCATCAACGGCGACCTCAGCAACTTCGGGACGATGCAGCTCGAAGGCCAGCTGAACGGAGCGCTGCTCAATCTGGGCACCGGCGCCAGCGCAACGCTGACCGCGGCGGTTACCGGCATCACCCGTTACGAGGGCGGGACCAGCTCCACCTTCGACCTCGCCGGCATCGATACCCAGGTCGGCGGCCTTGCCGGCAACGGCGAGATCGACCTCGGCAGCGGCCGCCTGACGGTGGACGGCGGCAACGGCAACTGGAGCTTCGAAGGCGCGATCAACGGCAGCGGCGGTCTGACCAAGACCGGCACCGGCACGCTGACGCTGGGCGGCGCAAGCAACTATGGCGGCACGACGTCGATCAGCGGCGGCACGCTCTCGCTGTCGGGCACGATCGGCAGCGGCGCGATTTCGAACAATGCCACGCTGGACCTCAGCGGGGCGACCGACCGCGTCTTCGCCAACAGCATCACCGGCACCGGCAAGATGACCAAGAACGACAGCGGCATGGTGACGCTGACGGGCGCCAGCGCCTATGGCGGCGGTACCCAGGTTCTCGGCGGCACGATCGGCTTCAACAACGGCCAGTCGCTCGGCGGCGGCGGCGTCGAACTGTCCGACGGCACCGCGCTGCGCAACGTCCAGGCGGGCGCCGTGACGCTGGCGAATAGCATCGCCATCGTCTCCGGGACCGCGACGCTTGAGGGTGTGGGCGGATCGAGCACGGTACTGGGCGGGCCGATCACCGGCGGCAATGTCAGCTTCGGGGTATCGGGCGCGGGCAGCGCCAGCTTCACGCTGACCGGTACCAACAGCCATGCCGGCACCCGGATCGGCGCAGGCGCCACGGTGAACCTGGCCAGCGGGACGCTCGGCACCGGCAACCTCGTCCTGGCCGACAGCAGCGCGACGATCAACTTCACCAACGGCGCGAACTACAGCTATGCCGGCGTGATCTCGGGCAACGGGCATATCGGCGTTAACACCGCCGGCGGCGCCTCGGTAACTCTCTCCGGCTCGAACGCGGCGGGCAGCGACTTCACCGGCACGGTCTCCGTGGATGCCGGCAAACTGGTGCTCAATGGCGATTTCGGCGACGTGACGGGCAACACCGCCAGCCTGACGCTGAACGGCGGCACGCTGGGCGGCGGCGGCACCTTCCATGGCGACATGACCCTGGGAGCCGCCTCGCTGAATCCCGGCAACAGCCCGGGCACGCTCAGCATCGCCGGCAACCTGACCCTCGGCGCCGGCACCATCCTCAACTTCGAGCTGGGCGAAGCCGGCACCGTGGGCGGCGCCAATAACGACCTGGTCAATGTCGGCGGCAACCTGACGCTCGACGGCACGCTCAACGTCGCGGCGCTGACCGGGTTCGGCGAAGGCTATTACCGACTGTTCAACTATGGCGGCACGCTGACCGACAACGGCCTGCTCTTCGGCGCGCTGCCGGGCGGCTATAGCAGCACGCTGCTCACCAATATCGGCGGCCAGGTAAACATCCTGTTCGCCAGCAGCCCGCAGGCGATCCAATATTGGGATGGCAGCGACCTGACCGGCAGCTCCACCGCAAGCGGAGGCAATGGCGGCGCGGGCGTGTGGAGCAGCACCAGCACCAACTGGACCGCGCCGACCGGCTATGGCGTCAACGACAGCTGGCACGGCCAGGTCGCGGTATTCGGCGGCACGGCCGGCGGCGCCGTCACTGTCCAGGGCAGCCAGGTCTTCCAGGAACTGCGCTTCACCACCGGCGGCTATACGATCAGCGGCGCGACGGCAGCCGCAGGGCTGGCGACGACCGGTGGCTTCTCGGTGATCGACGTCGCAACCGGGATCGGCGCCACGATCAACGCCACCATCTCCGGTACGGGCGGTCTGACCAAGACAGGCACCGGCACACTCAGCCTAAGCGGCGCAAACAGCTATGCCGGCGTCACCACCGTCTCCGCCGGCACCCTTATGCTGACCGCGGGCGGTTCGCTGGCCGGGGCGGTCCAGAACAATGCGACGTTCAACAACGCCGGCACCGTTGCGGGGGCCGTCACCAATACGGGCACACTGACCAACACCGGCACGCTATCGGGCGCGGTCCAGAACAACACGACGTTCAGCAATAGCGGCACGGTCGCCGGGCTCGTCACCAACGCCGGCACCCTGACCAGCACCGGCACACTCGCCGGTGGGCTGCTCAACAACGGCACCGCGACGCTGACGGGTACGATCGGCACCGGCATCGTCAACAACGGCACGATCAGCCTGAGCGGCGCGACCTCGATCGCGGCGCTGCAGCAGGCCGCCGCGGGCAGCTTCAACCTGGCCGGCTTTGGCACATCGGTCGGCACGCTGACCGGTTCGGGTGCGATCACCCTGGGCAGCGGCACGCTCAGCATCGGCGCGGGCAACGGCAACTCGTCCTTCGCCGGCACGATCGCGGGCGCGGGCAGCCTGGCCAAGACCGGCACCGGCACGCTCGTCCTCACCGGCGCCGCGACGCAGACGGGCGGCACGACGATCTCGGGCGGCACGCTGCAGATCGGCAATGGCGGCACCACCGGCTCGCTTGCCGGCGCGATCACCAACAACGGCGTGCTCGCGATCAGCCGCAGCGACGCGGTGACGCTGGCCAATGTGATGTCGGGCACCGGCGGCTTCGTCCAGGCGGGCAGCGGCACCACCACCCTTACCGGGGCCAACAGCTATAGCGGCGGCACGCTCGTCTCGGCCGGCCGGCTGCGCGGCGATGTCGCCTCGCTCCAGGGCGCGATCCGGATCGACGGCGCGCTCGAGTTCGCCCAGACCGGTGCCGGCACCTATGCCGGCAGCCTGTCCGGCGCGGGGCTGTTCGAGAAGACCGGCACCGGCACGCTGACGCTTACCGGCAACAGCGCGACCTTTAGCGGCGCGAGCAATGTGCTGGCCGGCACGCTGGCGGTGAACGGACTGCTCACCCGCTCGCTCGTCACCGTCTCCAGCGGCGCCACGCTGGTTGGCACCGGCACGGTCGGCGGCATCACGGTGCAGAGCGGCGGCACGCTGGCGCCGGGCAACGGGGTCGGCACGCTCAACGTCGCGGGCAATGTGCTGTTCCAGGCCGGCTCGCTCTTCGCGGCCGAAGTCCAGGCGAGCGGTGCCGACAAGGTGCAGGCGACGGGCACCGCCCAGCTCGGCGGCACGCTGCAGGTGCTCAACCTGGGCGGCAGCTATGCGATCAACAGCACCTATGTGCTGCTCCATGCAGATGCCGGCGTCAGCGGCACCTTCGCGGTGACCAACCTGGCCAGCTTCGGCCTCGCCTATCGGCCGAGGATTATCTACACCGCCAATGAGGTGCAGCTGTTCCTCGCCGCGAACCAGCTTTCCGCAGTGCTCGGCACCGGCGTTCCGCTGACCTATAACCAGGCAAGCGCGATCAGCCGGCTCGATGCCGCGGTCGTCACCGGCGGCTATGATCCGACGGCGCTCAGCGCGCTGTACAGCCTCTCCCCCGCGGCGATCCCCGCCGTGCTCGACCAGCTTTCCGGCGAGATCTACGCCGATGCGACGCGCGCCGCGCTCGAGGACGAGCGGGTAGTGCGTGAGGCGGTGCTGGGACGGCTCGGCGAAGCCGCCGATACCGGGCTCACCGGCACCGGCAGCTGGGGCCAGGTGATCGGCAGCTGGGGTGGCGTCGACAGCGACGGCAATGCCGCCGGCTATGACGTCGATCGCACCGGCATGATGATGGGCATCGACAATGGCGCGGAGACCGACACCGGATCGTGGCGCGCCGGCGTGATGGGCCATTATACCCGCATCACCCTGCCCGCGAATGCGCGCGGCAGCCGGGCGACGATCGATCGCACCGGCGGCGGCGTCTATGCCGGTGTTGCGGTGAACAACTGGCGGATCCGCGCCGGCGCCTCGCTGTCGCTGCTCGACATGAAGGCGCGGCGCGCGATCGCGGTGCCCGGCCTGACCACCAGCGAGCGCGGCAAGGCCCGCGGCGTAATGCTGCAGAGCTTCGCCGAGATCAGCTACCGCATCGATGCTGGCGGGAATGCGTTCGTCGAGCCCTATCTGGCGGGCAGCGCGACGCGGGTGACCTTCGGCCAGTTCGCCGAGAGCAGCGGCCCGGTGGCGCTGCTGGTCCATGACCAGAAGAGCGTGCTTGGCGTCGGTGAACTGGGTCTGCGCGGCGAGACGGCGCTGGCGGGCGGCGGCAAGGGCAGCGTCCGGCTGGGCGGCAATATCGGCCTGCGCACCGCCTTCGGCGACCGTGCGCCCGATCCGGCGATCGCGCTGGCGGCTACGCCCAACCTGGCGTTCAACATCCGCTCGGCGGAGATCGATCGCTTCTCGGCGGTGGCGAACCTGAACCTGATCGTCGATGTCAGCGACAAGCTCAGCCTGCGGCTCGGCTATAGCGGCGTGCAGGGAGCGGGCGTGCACGAGCATGGCGGCCG
>NZ_JASATQ010000026.1:0-63701 GCF_038440415.1 Sphingomonas sp. OTU376
CGGCCCAGGGTGTGGTGAGTGCGGCGGACCCCCCCGCGGCGGCCGCCGGCCCCGCGGTCCGCAACGCGGGCGGCCGCGCCCCCGCCCCCCCCCCCCGCCCCGCGCGCCCCCCCCCCGCCGGCCCCCCCCCCCGGCTCCGCGCCCCCGCCCCCCCCCCCCCGCCCGCCCCCCCCCCCCCCCCCGGGGGAGCAGGAACTAATTCCCCTCCCTGCAAGGGAGGGGTTAGGGGTGGGTGAGAAAAGGCCGGGCTCGATGCCCGGTCTTTTCTTTATCTCCACCGGTTAGCTGGGCTCCCCCGGCCTTCGCCGGGGTCGCAACCCACCCCCGGCCCCTCCCTTGCAGGGAGGGGAGCAAGAAGAGCGCCGATCGAAAGATGGTTTGGCCCCGCACCCAAAATCCCCGCCTAACCGGCTGACAATCCCACTCCCGCACCCCATATCGGTGCAAGGCGGGGAACCTCATCGGGTTCTCCGCCTTTCCTTTTCCCGTCTTGCGCTGTAAAGGCACCGCCACTTTAAGCGCGCGCTGACTAGAGAGGCATATTTTTGGCCAAAGAAGAACTGCTTGAAATGCGGGGCCAGGTCGTTGAGCTTTTGCCCAACGCCATGTTCCGTGTTCGCCTCGAGAACGACCATGAGATTCTCGGCCACACCGCCGGCAAGATGCGCAAGAACCGCATCCGCGTGCTGGTGGGCGACGAAGTGCTCGTCGAGCTGACGCCCTACGACCTGACCAAGGGCCGTATCACCTATCGCTTCAAGTGATCCGGGGCACAGCACCGGATCGTCCCGGCGCTGGCCGGGCACCTGAAGCCTGAAGGTCCGCCCCGTGCGGCTCGTACTAGCCTCCACATCGCCGCGCCGACTCGATCTGCTCAAGCGGATCGGGGCCGAGCCCGCGCGGGTCGCGGCCCCCGATGTGGACGAGGATGTCCGCACCGGCGAGAGCCCGCGCGCCTATGTGCTGCGCGTCGCGGTCGACAAGGCTCATGCGGTGGAGCGCGCGGCCGATGAGATCGTCCTCGCCGGCGACACCACGATCGCGGTCGGCAAGCGCATCCTCGCCAAGCCCGAGGACGAGGCCGATCTGCGCCGCATGCTGAAGCTGCTGTCCGGCCGCCGCCACCATTGCCTGTCCGCAATCTGCCTGATCGGGCTCGACGGCAAGGCGCGCACCCGCATCTCCGACACGATCGTCACCTTCAAGCGGCTGACCGATGCCGAGATCGACTGGTACGTCGCGTCCGGCGAAGGCATGGGCAAGGCGGGCGGCTATGCCATCCAGGGCAAGGCCGAGGCGTTCGTCCGCTATATCGCCGGCAGCCATTCGGGCGTGGTCGGCCTGCCCGTGTTCGAGACGCGGGCGCTGCTCGTCTCGGCAGGCCTCGTACTTGGCTGAGTGGCTCTACGAGGCCGGGATCGGCGAGAACCGCGCCGCGCTGGTCTCGCGCGGCGCCATCTGGAAGGCACGGATCGAGCTTGAGGACACCGGTCCGCGCGTCGATGCGGTGCTCGAGGCGCGGCTGGTCGACAAGGCCGCCAAGCTGATCGCGCTCGACGGCGGCAGCGAGGCGCTGTGCGACCATATCCCCAGGACCGTGACCCAGGGCGCCAGGCTGCGGGTGAAGATCACCCGCGAGGCGATTCCCGAGCCCGGCCGCGCCAAGCTGCCCAAGGCGGTGCCGAGCGACGAGCCCCTGTCCGACGGGCCGACGCTGCTCGATCGGATCACCGCGAGCGGCCTGCCGGTGCGGGTGCTGCGCGCGCACGGGCCCGATGCGCTGGAGGAAGCGGGCTGGTCCGAAGTGCTCGACGAGGCGATCACCGGCGAGATCGGGTTCGCGGGCGGCGCGCTGCGCCTCTCCCCTACCCCGGCGATGGCGCTGTTCGACGTCGATGGCTCGGGCAATCTCGAGACCTTGTCGGTCGCGGCCGCGCATGCGGTGGCGCGGGCGATCGAGCGGCTCGGGATCGCGGGGTCCATCGGTATCGATTTCCCCACGCTGGTCGGCAAGGACGCGCGCAATGCGGTGGCCGAAGCGATCGACGCGGCCTTGCCCCAGCCGTTCGAGCGGACCGCGGTGAACGGGTTCGGCTTCCTGCAGATCGTGCGGCGGCGGGTGCGGCCTTCGCTCCCCGAATTGCTGCGCGCCGATCTGGCGGGCGCGGCGACACGCGCGGAGCTTCGCGTGCTCGAGCGTCTTCCCCCGCCGCCGCCGACTACCCATATGGTGACCAGGAACATCGCCCGCCGCCTCGCCCAGCAGCCTGGCTGGACCGCGGAACTGGCACGGCGAATCGGCGGGGTGACGGTGTTCACCTCGGCAGGGGATTGAAATGAGCCGGAACAAGGGCTGCCCGGTCTGTGGGCAGCAGGTGGTAATCGAACACGCGCCTTTCTGCAGCAAGGGCTGCAAGGACCGCGATTTATTGCAGTGGCTGGGAGAGGGATATCGAATCCCTGCAGAGCCGGCGCCCCGGGATGTAAATTCGGGGGTGGACAGCCCCGATTCGCCCGACTAAGAGGCGCGCTCCCCGGCACTCGCCGGGCGTGCCCGGGTAGCTCAGTTGGTAGAGCATGCGATTGAAAATCGCAGTGTCGGCGGTTCGACTCCGTCCCCGGGCACCACGTCTCCCAGATGGTACGGAACGCGTTTTCAGGTGGTGATCCGCCGGCGGCTGTGCCACGAATCGCCGCGAAAATGTCGTCGCTCCCAAAATCCTCGCCGCTGATCGGCGCCCCTGGATCCGAGCCCGCCCGCCGGGCCCCGACGATCGATGATGTGGCGGCCCTGGCCGGCGTCGGCCGCGCCACCGTCTCCCGCGCCCTCAACGACCAGGCACATGTCAGCCCCCGCATGCGCGAGAAGGTACTGCGCGCGGTCGAGGCGCTCGACTATCGGGTGAACCCGCAGGCACGCAACCTGGCGAGCCGGACGAGCAAGACGCTCACCCTGATCAACTGCAACTCGCGCGACGCCCCGCCCAACTCGCATTACTTCGCCGCGATCGAGATGGGAGCCCTACGCGCCGCCGCCGCCGCCGGCTTCGAGCTGCTGACCTACAGCCTGCATATCGAGGACGAGGATCGCGACGATCGCGTCGTCGAGTTGTTTGCCGCAGGACGTACCGCCGGGCTGGTCCTGTCGCCGCCGCTTTCCGCCGATGTCGCGCTCGCCCTCCGGCTGATCGCCCAGGGCTGCCCCGCCGTGTGCATCTCGCCAGGCAACGACGTCTCCGCGCTGCTGCCGAGCATCGGCTTCGACGAGGAGGCGGCCGGCTATGAAATCGCCCGGCACGTGATCGCGGCCGGTCACCGGCGCTTCGGCTATATGCTGGGCATCGAAGGCCATCCGGCGGCCGAGCGGCGCCATGACGGCTTTATGCGCGCACTGGCCGAGGCCGGACTGAGCGCCGATGCGGTAACCGCCCTGCGCGGCGATTTCAGCTTCAAGTCGGGCGTCGACCTGGCCGAAGAAATGCTGGCCGGGCCGCAGCGCCCGACCGCGATCGTCTGCGCCAATGACGACATGGCGGTGGGCACGATGTTCGCCGCGCAGCGCATGGGGCTGGCGCTGCCGGCCGACCTTACCGTGGTCGGCTTCGACGATGCACCGGTGACCGGCTATATCTGGCCGCCACTGACCACGATCCACCAGCCGATCCGCCAGATGGCGGCACGCGCGGTCGAGCGCCTGGTCGAGACGCTGCTGCGTGGGCACGGCGTGATGACGCCAGGACTGGAACTGGTCGCGCACCATCTGGTGCCGCGCGATTCGGTGGCGCCGCCCAGGAACTGAGCGGCAGCCCGACGCTACTTCTTGGGGGTGACCCAGACCGATACCGGCACCACCACCTTGCCCGGCGCGGGCTTGCCCACATCGACGCGATCGATCGCGACCAGTTCGCCGCTCTCGAGGTTGAACGAGGCCCAGGGCTTGGGCATGCGGCCGAAGCTCATCTTCTGGATCGGCTGGCCGGTGGTCGAATTCATGACGGTAGCAATAACGGGCATTCGCGTGGCCGTAGCCAGCCGGCGCGGCGGGTGTCCAGTAGCGATGGCGCGCTATCCACAGCCTAGTTTCGGCATGCCCCTGATGAAGCATTTGTTTATTCACCTACTAATTCAGTGGGATATTCTAGCCCCTCGTAACCGGCCTAAGACTCACCGCGCGAGGCTAACCCATGTCGCTCAAGCTTTTTGATACCGTCCCCGACTTCACCCAGGAATCGACCTTCGGCACGCTCAACTTCTACGACTGGGTCGGCAGGGACTGGGTGGTGCTGTTCTCGCACCCCAAGGATTTCACCCCGGTGTGCACCACCGAGCTGGGCACGGTCGCGCGGCTGAAGCCCGAATTCGACAAGCGCGGGGTGAAGGTGATCGGCCTGTCGGTGGATCCGGTGGACCGCCATCTCGACTGGGCGAACGACATTGCCCGCACGCAAGGCGCGGCGCTCAACTTCCCGCTGCTCGCCGATGTCGACCGGCGCATCTCGGAGCTGCTCGGGCTGATCCATCCCAATGCCTCGGACACGACCACGGTGCGCACGGTGTTCGTGATCGACCCGCAGAAGCGCGTGCGGCTCACCCTTACCTACCCCGCCTCGACCGGGCGCAACTTCGACGAGATATTGCGCACGATCGACAGCCTGCAGCTGACCGACAGCCACAAGGTGGCGACCCCGGCCGACTGGAAGCAGGGCGAGGATGTGATCATCGTTCCCGCGGTGGGCGAGGAAGAAGCGCGCGCGCTGTTCCCGCAGGGCTGGACCGAGCACACCCCGTATCTGCGCACCGTCGCGCAGCCGGTGCCCGCGCCGTGAACGAGACCGTGACGGCTCCTGCCCTGTCGCCGTTCACGGGCGAGATCGCCCAGGCGGTCTCCGCGCTCAATGCGGCACGCTCGGCCTGGCGGGAACGCCAGGCCGGGCGCCATGCCGTCACACGCTTCCCCTCGCCCACGGCACTGGCCGAGGCGATCGAGCATCTCTCGGCCGCGCTATTCCCCGCCCGGCTCGGTGGCTTTCGCGGCGGCCCGGCGCGCGAGGACGACTTCGTCGCCGAGCAACTCGCCCAGGCCTTTGCGCTGCTGCGCGAGGAAATCGCCGCCGAGCTCGACTATTGGCAGCGCGAGGCCGACCAGCCCTTCGATCCCGACCAGCCGGAAGCGATAGTCCGCCTGTTCTCCGCGACCCTCTCCGACATCCGCGCGGCGATCGATGCGGACGTGGAGGCGGCGTTCGTCGGCGATCCCGCCGCGCGCAGCGTCGACGAGATCCTGGTGAGCTATCCCGGGGCGTTGGCGATCCGCTATCACCGGATCGCGCACGAACTGCACGAACTGGGCGCAGCGATCGTCGCGCGGATCATCTCCGAGCTGGCCAATGCCCGCACCGGCATCGACATCCATCCGGGCGCGACGATCGGGCAGAGCTTCTTCATCGACCATGGCACCGGCGTGGTGATCGGCGAGACCGCGATCATCGGGCGCAACGTGCGGCTGTTCCAACATGTCACGCTGGGCGGGCGCAGTCCGCTGGGGCTGGCGCCGGCGGGGCCGCGCAGCCGCTTCGCCCGGCATCCGATCCTGGAGGATGACGTGATCGTCTATGCCGGGGCGACGATACTGGGCCGGGTCACCATCGGGCGCGGCAGCAAGATCGGCGGCAATGTCTGGTTGCTCGACGATGTCCCGCCGCATAGCCTTGTCGTGCAGCCCGGCGCGATCCGACTGGATTCGGCGGAAGCCGACAGCATCGGCGCCCGGCTGGCGGAGCATGGCGCATGAAACCCCTGATCGGAGTCCTTTGCTGCAACGAGTTTTCGGAACGGCCGATCCAGACCGTGGCGAGCCGCTTCATCGCGCCGCTCGCCCAGCTTTCCGACGCGACCGTTCTGCTGGTACCTGCGCTGCCCGACACTGTGGACGCGCGTTCGCTCGCCCGCAAGCTTGACGGGTTGCTGCTCACCGGCTCGCGATCGAACGTCGCCGGGCATCGCTACAGCGACAGCGGCTGGGACCAGACCCCGCTCGACGAGCAGCGCGACGAAGTGGCGCTGGCGCTGAGCGGCGCGATGATCGACGCCGGGCGGCCGGTGTTCGGCATCTGCCGCGGGCTGCAGGAGCTCAACGTGCTGTTCGGCGGCACGCTGCGTGGCGACCTGGACGGGCATCATCTCGAAGGTGAGGAGCGCAGCTTCGAGTGCCTGTTCACCCACGGCCATGACGTGACGCTGACCCGGGACGGCGTGCTTGCCGGCGCCACCGGCGCGGACCGGCTCGCGGTCAATTCGGTGCACCGCCAGGGGATCGACCGGCTGGGGAGCGGGTTGACGATCGAAGCGCTGTCGCCCGAGGACGGGCTGGTCGAGGGCTTCTCCGCGCGCCCCAATGGCGGGCAGGTGCTGGCGGTGCAGTGGCATCCCGAATGGGACGTTGCGCGCCAGCAGGGTAGCCAGGCCTTCTTCCGGCTGGTTGGGGAAGCGCTGGCGGCCTGAACGCTGGCGGCGGTTATGGGATTTGCAACACCGTACGGCCCCCCCCTGCCCAAGCTGCTCCCCGGCGAAGGCCGGGGAACGGAAGCAATCAATGCCGGTGCTACGGACCCGCTAGCGATTGTCCGGGCCGGCAACGTTCGCTGAGCTGCCGACGGGCTCGCCTTCCTTGGCCTGCTTGTAATGGCCGAGGTTCATGCCGACGAAGATCAGCACGACCAGCGCGAGGATGATCGCGACGACAAGCACGAAGCCGCGCTTGCGGCGGGGCGTGAGCGGCGGGGATTCCTGCTGCGGTTCCATGCAGGAGATACCAGCGAGCGGGGCTTCCGGTTCCGTGCACCCCTTCAGTCGTGTGCGGGAATGAACTCGGTTTTCTTCTGCGCCGGCAGGCCCACGGGATGGAAATACGCCATGGCCCGGACGCCGATCCGCCCGTTCCGCCGGACTATTTCGAGGGAGCAACCGTCTTCCGGCGAGTTCTGGGGGAAGAGCTTGTCGCCCAGGCGAGCCTCTACCCCAGCTTCCTCGGGCCGCGCCGGATCGGCCGGCGCCGCGTCCGGCCTGAAGCCCCCATTCGGCGTGGAGACGAAACCCGGGCCGCCTTTCCGGTTGAAATAGATCCGGACGCCGTTCTCCGAGGTAACGACATCGGTGACCCAGCATATGAAGGGGCTGCGCGTATCAGCGCTAGGGATATCCGCCAAAGTCGGAGGCAGGACGGCAGCGATCAAGGCAAGTCCAATCATCCTCTCATCCTCCAAAGGCTCGCCTGAGTCTTATCCCTGCCGGTATGAAGGACCGCAAGCCCGGCATCTCCGCGGGGCTTGACGCAAGATGCCTGGATGCCGACACCGATGGGATAGTCGCGCCATTGCGCGGTTCGGGGGAGGACTGTCGTGCGTCTTGGATCGATTGTGGCCGCTTGCGCGCTCGTGATGCCGCTGCAGTTCGCTCCGGCATCCGCACAATCGACGACGCCCGAGCTCAGCATGCGGCCTGCCTGGATCACCGAACCGGGAGCGGGCGACCTCATCGTCTACATCACCGACGATTTCAGGAAGTCCGCGCCTATCGCGCCGCAACCGCTGAACGTCGTGACGATCCGCCGCGCCAATCCGGGGGACCCCCGCAACAGTCCCAAGGAGGACATGGATGCACTGTTCAAATATCTGAAGGCGAACACCGCGTTCATGGCCAAGGATTCCGTTGCGTTCACCTCGGGCCGGGACCTGATCCGCTTCTATTTCAACGGCGATCATGCCGCGCTCGCCGCGAAGTTCCAGTTTCCGAAAGCCACGCTGGGTGAAGCCACCGCCCAGGACTGGACGATGCTGCGCTCGATCAGCATCCCGGACTTCTCTCGGTTCATCGCCAGGAGCGCCACCTCGCAGGCGGAACTTCAGCGCACGCTTTTCGGCGCCAAGGTCCCGCCGGCGGAAGCCCGGACCGTGGAACTCAAGCTGAAGATCGACACCGACAGCCCGGCGCAGAGTCAGGCGCTTGCGGTCGCACTGCGCAACAAGCGCCTCGACAATGTCACCGTGAAGCTGACGCCCGCCGCCGACGATCGCTCGCTAACCTTCGACGCGAGCATGCGCTTTTCCGAAGCGCTCGTGCAGAAGGTTATGAACGAGACCTGCGCCGACGCCGCCAAGGCCGGTGGCCAGTGCGTCTCCTGGGCGGGCAGGTTCCAGTCCGTCCACGTCGAACTTTCGCCCTAGCGCCCGATCAGCGTCACCCAGTCGATCGGCTTCTTGCCGGTGCGCTCGGCCAGCTTCGCGGCGAAATCGCGATAGGGAATGCCGGTGATGGCTGCGGCGAGCGCATAGGTGTTCACCGCGTTGCCCGGGTCCCAGGGGTGCGGGGCATATTCCTTCTGCCCCGCTGCCGCGCGCTCGCGATCGAAGGCGATCTGCGAATTGGCGAACTCGATATGGCTCTTCTCGCCGAGCGCATAGGGCTCGAGCCATTTGAGCGCGCCGGCGAGGCTCGATCCCGTGGGACTCTGCCACGCGTACCAATCCTGGTCGTGCACCTGTGCCGACAGCGCGGCCATCAGCATCGGATCGAGATTGTAGGTGACATAATGGAGCGCATCGCGCTCGTAGAAGTCGAATACCGAACCGTCGGGGCGGATATTGCCGGTGACCTGCTTGCGAAAGGCCGCGCGGGCACGATCGATCAGCTGTGCGTCACCGACCTCGAACGCCGCCATCGTCGCCAGCTTGATACGGTGGCTCTGCCAGTTGGTGTGGGAATTCTTCACCGTGCCGTCCATCGCGTCGAGATAGCCCTTGGCCATCTTGCGCCAGAACGCATCGAGCTTTGCCTTGAGCACGGGCGACAGGTCGTCCTCGGTCAGGTCGGTGGCGAGGATCAGCGTGTCGAATCCGGTCTCGTCGATCGGGTTGAACGACATCTGGTAGATATCCGCCCAATTCTCGAGATAGCGTGCGGTCTGGTCGAGATAGCGCCTGTCACCGGTCAGCCGCCAGGCAAGCGCCAGCGCGATCACGATCGGCTGGTCCTGCTTGGCCTTGAGGCTGATCTCGCGAATGCCCTTGCCGGGGAGCGTCCCTTCGGTGTGGAGCTGGGGGATGGCGCCTGGCGCACGGTCCAGCGCGGCATTGGCGCGGGCGAGGATCTGGCGCGCCACCGGATCGCTCGCCGGAATGCCCTTGGCAAAACCCGGGCCGAGGATCGCATTGTCCTGCGCGAATGCGGGAACGGCGCCGAACGCCAGCAGGGCGACGGCGCTGGAGAGAAGCAACTTCATCGGGCGGGTCTCACCGAAAAGGGGGCGGAGCGGCTGCACGCATAGCCGCTCCGCATGCAGGGAGGCTAGAAGTTGGTGCGCACCGTCAGCGTGTAAGTGCGGCCGTCATAGTCGATGCGGCGCGGCAGCATCGGGTCGTTCTCATATTCCGAGCGGGTCGCGTTGGTGAGGTTGAACGCATCGAGCGAGAGCGAGAAGTTCTTGCTTATGTTGAGCGAGGCCGAGGCATCGAGCTGGCTGCGCGCCTTCACAGTGCGGGCATCGCCGACGAAGCTGTTGCCGGCGGCCAGATCGTACTTGCCGCGATGGTTGAAGACCATGCGCAGGCCGAACAGCTTGGTCTCGTAATAGCCGATCAGGTTGATGTTGTGCTTGGCGACGCTGGGCAGCGTGATCGGGTTGCCCGCCGTGTCCTTCCCGTCGATCTGGGTATAGGTGTAGTTCGCCGCGCCGCCGAGATACTTGAGGAAGCCCGGCAGGAAATCGAGGTTCTGCTGGATCGAGACCTCGACGCCGCGCACCCGCATCGGGTTCTGGTTGGTCAGACCGCTCGCCCGGACGATCGCGTTGACCAGCGTGCCGCCGGCGCCAATGAACTGGTTCGAGCTCACACAGTTCGGACCGACGATGCTGAGGTTGCCCAGCCCGTAGTCGACGCCGTTGATGCGGCCGTCCGACGGGCAGAGCACGTTCTGGTCGGTGATCGGGCCAATATAGCCGTTGACGTTCTTCTGGTAGACCGCGACCGCGAAGGCGCCGCCGGGCCGGTTATACCATTCGAGCGACAGGTCGAACGAGTTGGAGGTGTAGGGCTTGATGCTCGTCGCGCCGATCGTGACCGTGTAGACCGGATCGACCGCCGGAGTGAGCACTTCGGGCACCTGGACGAAGGAGATCGGCACGGTGTCGCGCGGCTGCGGGCGGACATAGGTCTTGTAGTAGGCGCCGCGCAGGACGAGGTTCTTGGCGAGGTCCGCCGCGAACATCGCCGAGGGCAGCCAATAGTCGTAATGATCCTTGTAGGTCCGGTTCGACATGCTGTGGTTGACCGGCCCGGCCAGCGTCGAGAGCGCGCTGGCGCAGTTGCGGCAATCGAGCGCGTCGATCCGCTGGTCCGTGGTCTCGTAGCGGACGCCGGCATTGCCGCGGACATGGATGCCGAAGATGTCGGTATCGAACTTGCCCATGAGATAGGCCGACATCACCTTCTTCGAGTTGGTGAAGTTGTTGTTCCAGTAATTGGCGTCCCAATAGTTGTTCACCAGCCCATAGGGGGTGAGGAACACGCCGCCGCTGCCATAGACGAACTGGCCGGGCAGGCCGTTGGGATTGGCGGTGGTGCGCGGGCCGGTGTTCACCGGGGTGACCGCGCCGAGCACCTGGTTGATGTTCAGGTCGCGCCAGTTCT
Source organism: Sphingomonas sp. OTU376 (assembly GCF_038440415.1). Taxonomy (NCBI): domain Bacteria; kingdom Pseudomonadati; phylum Pseudomonadota; class Alphaproteobacteria; order Sphingomonadales; family Sphingomonadaceae; genus Sphingomonas; species Sphingomonas sp. OTU376. Next base: position 10,686 of record NZ_JASATQ010000026.1, read on the forward strand.
GGGTATAGCCTCCCGCGGTGCCACCGAAGAAATCGGACACATAGGGGTTCACCACCGACATCGCCGGGGTAACGTTCCCGGTGTTGGCGCCGAGCGAGGTGTTGCGCGAGCCGATCGAGGTATATTCGTTGCGCTCGTAGCGCAGGCCCGCCTGCACACTCGACAGGAAGCTGCCTTCGAAGCTGCGCTCGAAATCGAGCTGGATCGCGTCGAGCGCATTCCACGACTGACCGTTGGTGCCGGTGACGCCGAAGCGATCGCCCTGGGTGCCCGCCGTCGCGCCCGGCATCTGCGCACCGGCCTGGGTGGCCTGGTTCGCCGCCGAGGGCAGCGGATAGCCGCCGGTCGGGATGTGCGAGGCATTGGGCGTGTTCAGGATGAACTTGGCATCCTGCAGGCTGGCGCCGCCGGTGAAGATCGAAGCGGTGATGCCGTTCAGCCCGGCGGTACCGAGATTGCGGTACGGGTTCTGAATGATGTCGAGCTCGATCTGGTTGGCAAGCACCTGGGCGCGCGAGATCGTACCCTGCGCGGTCACCCGCCACTGATCGTCCTTGAATTCGATCGTCGGGTTGATCGCCCAGGTCTTCTGCTTGGCCGGCTCGGAACGGATCGAGTCGTAGGTCTGCAGATTCTCGGCCGAGAACTGGTTGATATAGGCGCGCGGACCGCTCGAGGTCTGGACGACATAGGGCGTGCCGAGGCTGGTGAAATGCGCCACGGCTGAAGTCGCCGCGAGCGCGGTGTTGGTGTTGTTGCCCGCCGAAGTGTCGATGTAGAGGAGGTGGTTCAGGCCCTTGTCGAGATTGCGCTCGGTATAGAAGCCCGTCGCGCCGAACTTGATCTTGTCGGTCGCCTGCCACTCATAGCCCGCGGCGCCGGTGAGCAGATGTCCCTGGTTCATGCGGACGAACTGGCGGACCTGGCTCGGATAATAGACACCGCCCGGATATTGGGCGATCAGCGCCTGGTAGGTCGGGTTGGTGGCCGCCGCCTGCTGGTTGCCGACCTGGATCGCACCGAGGCGATTAGCCCAGGTGTTGACCGAGATGGAGTCGCGGCGGAACTTCTCGTCCTTGTAGGCGACGACGCCGAACACCGCGAAATTGTCGGTGATGTGCGCATTGTAGCCGGCGGAGAGCGCCGGGCTGCCGAGGTCGCCGAGATCGTTATACTCGTAAGACGCCTTGGCCCAGCCGCCCTGCTTGCGGCCGAGCGCCGGGGCGATGCGCAGATCCACATTGCCCGAGAGGCCGCCGGCCAGGTTCGCCGCTGAGGGCGACTTGATCACGGTGATCGCGGTGAAGATGTCCGAATTGAACGCGCCGAGCGGCGTGGACGAGGTGTTGGTTGCGCTGCCCAGGATCGGATCGGCGAAGCCGCCGCCGTTCAGCGTGGTGCGCGCGAACGAGCCCGGCAGGCCGCGCAGCGAGATCGTCGCGTTGCGCGAATCCGCCTCGCGGTTGATCTGCACACCCGGGATGCGCTGCACCGCTTCGCCGACGTTCAGGTCCGGGAAGCGGCCAAGGCCATCGGACGAGATCGAATCGGTGATCTGATCGGATTCGCGCTTGATGTTGAGCGCATCGGCATAGGCGCGACGGAAACCGGTGACCACGATCTGGTCGGTCGGCGTCGGCTCCTCGGCCTGCGGCGCTGTGTTCTGGTTGCTGCTGTCAGTGTTCTGCGCGAGCGCAGGCGTAGCCATCAGGACGGCGCAGAGCGCCGAGCCGGCAAATAGAGCAGTCCTTCGCATGACTCTCCCTCCCCATCTGTTTCCCGGCTTGTTTTGCCAGACAGGCTGGCCACCGGTGTCAGGCCAATAAGGCCGATACGGCGACAAGTGTCAATAGAATGGTCAGGCCACATTGCATTATTGGTCGGGCAGGATGCGCTACGGGCACGAAAACGGGCCGCGGCGGGCCTTCGCGCGCGGGCATTTTGGTCACGGCCAAGCAGGCTGTGTCCAGCTACACTTTCGGGTAGTAGGGAGTGTTCGCGGCACGCATGCCGTTGAAACAGCCGCGTCCCCGCGCGCCATGAGGCACGCGGGGCGCGGGGGCGGGGGTTGGTAGGTTCAGCCCTGGGGAGACTGCTGCCACCCCCCGCCAAGCGCGAGGAACAGGGTCACGGTCGCATCGGAGAAGTCCGATTCGGCCTGTGCGAGGCTCAGTTCGTTCGAAGCGAGCGAACGCTCGGCATCCAGCACGGTCTGAAACGGCTCGGCACCGGCACGGTAGCGCAGGCGCGCGATGCGCGCCGCTTCGCCGCTCTGGTCACGGCCGCGGCGCAGCGCCTCGACCCGCTGGCCCTGCGCGACATAGGCAGCGAGCGCCGTCTCGGTATCGCGCAATGCCGTGAGCCAGGTGCCGTCGAACGTGGCGAGCGCAGCGTCCGCCCCGGCCTTGGCCTGGGCGATGCGGGCACGAGCCACGGTCATGTTCGGGAAGCTGAACGAGAGCAGCGGGCCGACGCTGAACCGGAACGACGAACTCTTGAACAGGTCCTTCGGATCGAGCGCGGTCGAGCCGATCGAGCCGCCGATCGAGATGTTCGGATAGAGATCCGCGGTGGCGACGCCGATCTGCGCGGTGGCCGAGGCCAGGCGGCGTTCGGCGGCGCGGACATCGGCACGGCGGGCGAGCAGGGTCGCGCCGTTGCCGACCGGGATTGCCTGCTTCACGACGGGAACCGTCTCGCAGCCTGCGACGTCGGCCGGAGCCTCTGCCGGCGGCTTGCCGGTGAGCGTGGCGAGGCGGAACAGCGCCGCCTTGCGCTGCGCTTCGAACACCGGGACGGTTGCGCGGGTCTGCTCGAGCAGCGCGCCGCCCTGGGCTGTCTCCAGCCCGGTGCCGCGGCCACCGGCCTCGAGCCGGCGGGTCAGGTCGAACGTGTCTTCCTGCAGCTTGAGCGTCTGCGAGGCGACCTTGAGCTGCTGGCCTGCGGCGCAGGCATCCGAATAGGCGCGGATCGTCTCGGCGACGACGGTGACGCGGGCGAGGTCATAGGCGGCCTGGCTGGCAGCGACATCCGCCCGCCCCGCTTCGATCCCGCGGGCGATCTTGCCGAACAGATCGACCTGATAGCTCGCGTCGAGGCCCACGGTGTAGGTCTCGCCCTCGAACGAGGCGTTGGGGATACCCATCGCCGCGCCCGGGGTACGGGCATGCGTCGCCTGCGAGTTGACCGTGGTGCTGGGCAGGATCTGGGACCGGGTCTCGCGCAGCACGGCGCGGGCCTGGCGCAGGTTCGCCGCGGCGACGCGCAGATCGGTGTTCGCCGCCAGCGCCTCGCCGACCAGCCGGTCGATCACCGGCGTGTCGTAGAGCTTCCACCAGTCGGCCGGCGGCTCGTCGGGCACGAAGCCCGGCGCGTTCGCCTGGCTGAGCTCGCCCTGTGCCGGCGCCTTGGGCGCGGGCGAGACATAGTTGGGGCCGACCGCGCAACCGGCCAGGGACAGGCCGGCGGCGGTCAGGATGAGGGTCCGCTTCATTGGGCTTCTCCCGTCGCGGGTGCAGGCGTCTGGGTCGGCTCCGGCGGGGCTTGCTCGCTCACCCGGCCACCGCCCCATTTGCGCATCAGCACATAGAAGATCGGCGTGAAGACCAGGCCGAAGATGGTCACGCCGACCATGCCGAACACCACCGCGGTGCCGAGCGACTGGCGCATTTCCTGGCCCGGGCCGCTGGCGATCGCCAGCGGGATCACGCCGAAGATGAAGGCGAACGAAGTCATCAGGATCGGGCGAAGACGCGAACGGGCCGCATGGATCGCCGCATCGAACCGGTTCATGCCCTCTTCCTCGCCCTGCTTGGCGAACTCGACGATCAGGATCGCGTTCTTCGCGGCCAGCGCGATGAGCACGACGAGACCGACCTGGGTGAGGATGTTGTTGTCCATCCCACGCAGGTTCACGCCGAGCAATGCCGCGAGGATACACATCGGCACGATCAGGATCACCGCAAGCGGCAGCGTGAGCGCTTCATACTGGGCTGCCAGCACGAGGAACACGAACACCACGGCGAGGACGAAGATCAGCGCCGAGGAACTGCCCGCCGCCTTCTGCTGATAGGCAAGGCCGGTCCATTCATAGCCATAGCCCTGCGGCAACACCTTGGTCGCCATCGCTTCCATCGCCGCGAGCGCATCGCCCGAGGAGACGCCCGGCGCCGCCTGGCCCTGCAGTTCGACTGCGGGGAGCAGGTTGTAGCGCACCACGCGCGACGATCCGGAATCGCGCACCAGGTTCGCCACTGCCGAGACCGGCACCATCTGCCCGCTCGACGACCGGACCTGGAGACGGCCGATATCGTCCATCTGGTCGCGGGCGTTCGGCTCCGCCTGCGCGGTCACGCGGAAGGTGCGGCCGAGCAGGTTGAAGTCGTTGACATAGGTCGAACCGATATAGGTGCCGATCGCGTCGAACACCTGGCTGGGCTGCACGCCGAGCAGTTGCGCCTTGTCGCGGTCGACATCGGCACGGATCTTCGGCGTCGCGGTGTTGAACAGCGAGAAGACCTGGCTGACCTTATGCTCCTGCATCGCGGCGCCCATCATCGCGCCGGTCGCGCCCTCGAGCCCGCGCCAGCCGCCATTGGCCGACTTGTCCTCGATCATCATCACGAAGCCCGAACCGTTGCCGAGGCCCTGCACCGCGGGCGGTGCGATCATGAAGATGTTGGCGCCGCTGATCTGCCCGGCGATCGCGCCGGTGAGCTGGCCGGCCAGCGCTTCCGCGCTCTGCTTCTTGCCGCGCTCGGACCAGTCCTTGAGCTTGATGAAGATCACGCCCGCGTTCGACGCCTGGCTGAAGCTCGCGCCGTCAAGGCCTGCGAACGCCGCGCCGTCGATCACGCCATCGGTCTTGGCGGCGATGTCATAGGCCTTGGCGACGACTTCGCTGGTGCGGTCGAGCGACGAGCCCGGCGGCAGCTGGACGACGCCGATCAGGAAGCCCTGATCCTGCTCGGGGATGAAGCCGGTCGGCGTGGCGGTCAGGCGCCAGCCGGTCAGCGCGAGCAGGCCCGCATAGATGATCATCATGATCAGGCCCATGCGGATCAGGCGGCTGGTCACATGCCCATAGCGATCCGACAGCCAGTCAAAGCCCTGATTGAACTTCTCGGCGCCGATCTTGATCGGGCGCATCCAGCGCGGACCCTTGTTCGCATCCATATGCTCGTGCGGTTTGAGCAGCAGGGCTGCGAGGGCCGGCGACAGGGTGAGCGAGACGAGCAGCGAGATCGCCGAGGCAGCGGCGATCGTCACCGCGAACTGGCGGTAGAAGATGCCGGGAATGCCGCCGACCATCGCGGTCGGGATGAACACCGAGACGAGCACCAGGCCGATCGCGACCAGCGCGCCGGACACTTCGCGCATCGTCAGGTGCGCGGCCTCGCGCGGGTTCTTGCCCTCGCGGATATGCTTTTCCACCGCCTCGACCACGACGATCGCGTCGTCGACCACGATGCCCACGGCGAGCACGAGCGCGAACAACGAAAGCGAGTTGATCGAGAAGCCGAGCGCGAGCTGCACCGCGAAGGTGCCGACCAGCGCGATCGGGATGGCGACGATCGGGATCACCGCAGCGCGCCAGGTCTGGAGGAAAATCAGCACCACGACGACGACTAGGACGACCGCTTCGAACAGCGTGTGCTGCACGGCTTCCACCGAGGCCGAGACATATTCGGTCGGGTTGTAGGGGATGCTGTACTGCAGGCCGGCCGGGAAGTCCTTCTTGAGGACGTCCATTTCCTTCAGCACGAGCTCGGCTGCGTTGAGCGAGTTGGCGCCCGGCTGCTGGACGATGGCGAGCGCGATGCCGCGCTTGCCGCCGAACGAGCCCTGGATCGAATAATCCTGGCTGCCCAGCTCGACCCGCGCGACGTCGCCCAGCTTGGTGAGCGCGGCGCCCGAGGGATCGGACTTGATGACGATGTTCGAGAACTGCTCGACGCTGGCGAGACGGCCCTGCACATCGACCGGCACTTCGAACGAGGGCTTGTCCTTGCCCGAGGGCGACGAGCCGAGCGCACCGCCCGCGGTCTGGACGTTCTGCGCCTGCAACGCGGCGATGATCTCCGTGGAGGTCAGGTTGCGCGCGGCCGCCTTGTCCGGATCGATCCAGACACGCATCGAGTAGTTGCCGCCGCCGAAGATCTGCACCGAGCCGACGCCTTCGAGGCGCAGCAGCCGGTCACGGATCACCGTGTTGGCGTAGTTGCCCATGTAATCGACATCGAGGCTGTTGTCGGGCGACGTCAGCGCCACGATCATCAGGAAGCCCGATTCCTGCTTGTTCACCGTCACGCCGATCTGGCGGACCTGCTCGGGCAGGCGCGGCAGCGCGAGGTTGACGCGGTTCTGCACCAGCACCTGCGCGGCATCGAGATCGGTGCCGGGCTTGAAGGTGACGGTGATCTGGCCCGCGCCCTGGGTGGAGGACGAGCTCATGTAGAGCATGCCCTCGACGCCGTTGATCTCCTGCTCCAGCGGCGCGGCGACCGTCTCGGCGATGATCTCCGGCGAGGCGCCGGCATAGGCGGCCTGGACCGAGATCGTCGGCGGGGCGATCTCCGGATACTGCGACAGCGGCAGCAGCGGATAGCAGAAGGCGCCGATCAGGGTGATGAACACCGAGATCACGGCCGCGAAGATCGGCCGCTCGATGAAGAAGCTCGAGAAGCCGCGATGCTCGACCGGCGGCGCGGACTGGGCGGCCGTTGTGGCCTGGTTGTCACTCATCGACCCGTTCCTCAGCGCTTGTTCGCGGGCTGGGCGGCGTAGTCAGGCGCGTCGTTGGGGCCCTTGGCGGCCGGCGCCGCTTCCTTGACCTGGCCCGGCTGCGGCGTGACCTTCACGCCCGGACGGGCGCGCTGGGCACCGTCGATCACGACCCGGTCGTCCTTGTTCAGGCCCGAGCGGATCACGCGCAGGCTGCCCTGGAGCGGGCCGGTCTGCACCGGACGCGCCGTCACCGTGTTGGTCTTGTCGACAACGAATACGATCTGGCGGGCCGCATCGGCCATGATCGCCGTGTCTGGCACCAGCATCGCCGGATAGGGCTTGGATGCCTCGAGGCGGGCCGAGCCGAACATGCCGGCCTTCAGGAAGCCGCCGGGATTGGCGATGACCGCACGGGCGCGGATCGTGCCGGCACCGGCATCGAGCGCGTTGTCGACGAAGTCGATCGTGCCGTTATGGGTATAGTCGCTCTCGTCCGAGAGCTTGACCTTGATCGGGGTGCCGTTCTGGGTGCCCGACCCGTCGCGCTGGTACTTGAGCAGCAGCGCTTCCGAGCCCTGGAACACGAAATGCACCGGATCGACCGAAACGATCGTGGTCAGCACAGTCTGGTCGGTCGCGACCGTGTTGCCGACGTCGACCTTGCGCTCCGAGATGCGGCCGCTGATCGGCGCAACGACCCGGGTGAAGCCGAGATCGAGCTGGCGGGCGCGGAGATTGGCCTCGGCTGCGGCGACCTGCGCGCTACCCGAGCGCAACGCGGCGCGGCGCTGCTCCAGCTCTTCCTGGCTGGCGGCGCGCTGCGCGACCAGCGCTTCCGAGCGGGCATATTCGGTCTGCGCGTTGGCGAGCGTCGCCTTTGCCTGGGCGACCTGCGCCGCGGCCTGGGCGACGGCGGCCTGGGCCGGACGCGGATCGATGGTGAAGAGCAGCTGGCCCTTGCGGACATACTGGCCATCCTTGAACCAGATGCCCTGCAGATAGCCCGTGGCGCGCGGACGCACTTCGACGCTCTGGATCGCCTCGAAGCGGCCGACGAACTCGTCCCAGTCGACGACGTCGCGCACCAGCGGGGCGGCAACGGTCACGGGCGGCGCACCCTGCTGGGGCGGCTGCGCACCGCCTCCACCGCAGCCGGAAAGGACAAGCGCGGCTGCAAGAGCCGGGATGAGCAGCTGACGGTTCTTCGAGTGCATTTTCGATCCCTAAATCCGTGCCTCTGGCCGGACATCCTCCGCGGTGTCGTTGCTCGAAACGAACGACTTCCGATTTGGTCCCGCTAAGCGGGTTCAGGGAACTTGTCAACGAGTGATGACATATGTCCACAGCGGTTGACTATGCTCACCGCCATGTTAGGGAAACTGTCCATGATCCCACCGGTTCCGTCCCGGCATCGCAATGCCGTTGCGACGCGCCAGGCAATTCTCGCCTCGGCCCGGAAGCATTTCGCACGCGAGAATTACGAGAATGTCGGCCTGCGCGAGATCGCGGGCGATGCCGGCGTCGATCCCGCATTGGTCAGCCGCTATTTCGGCAGCAAGGAAGCGCTGTTCCGCGAGACGCTGCGCGATGATGACGAGAAGGACATCATGGACGGGGCGACGCGGGAGACGCTCGCCCAGCATTTCGCCGATCTCTTTCTCGAGAAGGGCGACACGCCGCCGGGCGAGCGCGATATCCATATCGAGCGCATTCTGATCCTGCTCCACTCGATCGGCTCGCCCAAGGCGGGGCAGATCATCCACGACGCGGTACAGGCTGATATCCTCGACCCGGTTTCCCAGGAACTGGTCGGCCAGGATACCGAGATGCGCGCGGCGATGGCGCTTGCGGTGCTGATGGGCATGGGCATCATGCACAACATGCTCTCCATCGACACGCTTGAATGCAGCCCCGAAGAGGATGCACGCTTCGAAAAGCGCCTCACCCGCATCTTCGCCGCCGCGCTGGAGCCCATGGACGACTGACATGACCGCAGCGCCGGTCCGCAAGATCATCCATGTCGATATGGATGCCTTTTACGCATCGGTGGAGCAGCGCGACGATCCGGCGCTTCGGGGCAAGCCGGTCGCGGTCGGGTACGCAGCGGCACGCGGCGTGGTCGCGGCGGCGAGCTACGAGGCACGCAAGTTCGGGGTGCGCAGCGCCCTGCCCTCGGTCACCGCATTGCGGCGCTGCCCCGAGCTGGTGTTCGTCAAGCCGCGTTTCGACGTCTATCGCGCGGTCTCGAAGCAGATCCACGCGATCTTCGCCGACTATACCCCGATCATCCAGCCGCTCTCGCTCGACGAGGCCTATCTCGACGTGACCGCCAATCTGCGCGGGATCGAGACCGCCTGGGCGACGGCCAAGGAAATCCGCGCGCGCATCCTGGAGGAAACCGGGCTCACTGCCTCGGCGGGCATCTCGTACAACAAGTTCCTCGCCAAGCTCGCCTCGGACCAGCGCAAGCCCAACGGCCAATTCGCGGTGACGCCGGACATGGGCGCCGCCTGGGTGGAGACGCTCCCGGTCAAGCGTTTCCACGGCGTGGGGCCGGTGACCGCGAAGAAGATGCAGGGACTCGGCATCGAGACCGGCGCGGACCTGCGCGCCAAGTCGATCGAGTTCCTGCGCGCCCATTTCGGCAGCTCGGCCGAATGGTATCACGCGATCGCCCGCGGCGAGGACGATCGCCCGGTCGATGCCGAGCGCATCCGCAAGTCCTCAGGCTCGGAGACCACCTTCAACACCGACCTGACGGGCAATGAAGAGATCGAGGCCGGCGTGCTGGAAATGGCGGAGGACGTCTGGGCCTGGTGCGAAAAGGCGCAGGAGTTCGGCCGCACCGTCACGGTGAAGGTGAAATATGCCGATTTCCAGATCATCACCCGCAGCCGCAGCCTGACCGCCGGCCTGGTCGACCGCCGCGAGGTGCTGCGCGACATGAGCCTGTCGCTGATCCGATCGGTGCTGCCCACGCCCAAGGGGATAAGGCTGGTGGGGGTGACGGTGTCGAACTTCGAGGAGCGGCTTGGTGACGAGCTGCCGTTCTGACTTTGTCTTAGTCATCCCCACGAAGGCGGGGATCCAGAGCCAAGAACGGAGTCGCCTTATTACCCTGGATCCCCGCCTTCGCGGGGATGACGGTTATCGGGCTCCCGGCCGATACACCCGCTCGACATGCCCCTTCAGATCCTCGGGGTAGAAATACACCGGCCGCAGGGCGCCCGCCGCATAGCGTTCGGCCTGGTCCTTGAAGTGCTTAGACTCAGGGTGCCCGCTCTCGCCGCCGGCGGTCACCGCCCAGGCGCGCACCTTCGGCCCGAACTCCACCGCCGCGACGAAGCTGTTGCCGAGCGTGCCGTAATAGCGCTTCGTCCCCGGCCAGCGCTTGGCGCCGAACGAGGCGAGCGAGCCCCATTGCGCCGAGGTGAAGGGCACCTGGATGCTCGGCTTCGCATCGTCGAACTGCTGGGCGATCGCGCCGTCGTTGCGCTGGAAGCGGTTGATCTCGCCCCAGGGCACCTGCCAGCTGCCGAAATCCTGGGTGAGGCGATCGACCGCCGAGGCCAGCGCGTCGATCCGCTGCGCGTCGGTCGCGCGCTCGGCCATCCAGTCCCATACCGACAGGCCTGCCTCCTTGGCCGGCGTCGCCGAGGGAACCCATAGCGCCTCCCCCCAGAACACCGCGAGCGACGTCGCGGTCGAGTCAGCATTCCAGCGGCGGTCCCAGCCCTTCAACAGCGCCACCGGCTCGGCAAGCCTGGCCTTGCGGGCATCCCCCTCGAGCAGCTTCTCCCAGGCCGATATCAGTCCCGGCAGCAGCCGGTCGAAGGCGGGCAGGAAGCTGTCATAAGCCGCTTGGCGCAGCGTCTCCGGCGTGAAATCCCTGCGCGCGTTCAGCACCCGCAGCGCATGTGCGCCGCGCGGATTCTCGCCCGCCTGGTCGAAATAGCGCGGATAGTCCGTCGCCTTCGGACTGTCGGCACCGGCCGCGGTCCAGGGCCAGTTGTTCGTGTTGAAGGCCCAGCCGTTTCGCGGGTTCACCACCTGCGGCAGGCTGGCAAGGCTGTGCAGCCCCCGCCAGTCGGTCGCCGGATCGCTGCCATCGACCGGCTTGCGATAATCGAAGCGATTGTCGCGCACCGGCATGAACTGCGGCATCAGGAACGCGATCTCGCCCTTCGAATCGGCGAACAAGGTGTTGTTCGAGCTGTTGGCCTTGAGCCCGGCAATCTTCAGGAAGCTCGCATAGTCGCCGGCCTTGGTGCGCAGGAAGCTCTGCTGCAGCGCCTCGACCGGCTTGTTCATCAATGAGACGGCAATCCACTTGCCGTCCGCCGTTTCGCGGACGATCGGGCCGTGATGCGTCGAATAGGTGGTGAAGCTGCGCCGCCCCCGCTCCCCGTCCGCCGTCCGATAGGCGATGATGATCGGCTTGAGCGTTATCCGCCGCTTCTCGCCACCATAGAGATAGAAGAGCTCCTTCTCCCAACCACCCCGATCAACCGTCTCCGCGAACTCGTCGACATTGTCGACGCCGCTCGAGGTGTGCATCCAGCCGGCGTGCGGGTTGAAACCCTGGTAGATGAAGAACTGCCCCCAGGTTGCCGCGCCATAGGCATTGAGCCCCTCGCCGCTCGTCACCTGCTGCTCCGATCGGAAGAAGAAGCTGGTGTGCGGGTTGATCAGCAGCAGCGCATGGCCGTTCTTCGTGTGGCTCGGCGCGATCGCGAAGCCGTTCGAGCCCTTGGGCTCCTTGTAGAGCAGACCCTTCTCGGCATCGGTCATCGCCAGCTTCTGCCTGCCGTAGAACGCCTCGATCTGGCTGAGTGGCACCCGCTCGATATCGCCGCCGATGCTGCCTTCGGAGAAGCTCAGCGCCATCCACGGCTCGAACCGGGTGAGCACCCGCGGCTTCACCTCAGGGTGGGTGGCGAGATAATAGTTCATCCCGTCCGCCCAGGCCTGCATCAGCGTGCGCAGCCATTCCGGGCTCTTCGCATAGTCCGCCTTCAGCACCTCGGGGTCGACGAACAGCCGTTGGCGCAGATCCTGCCAGATCGCGCCCTCGCCCTCCGCTTCCGCCAGACGCCCCAGGCTGACCAGATAGTTGGTCTCGATCCGGTTGAAGTCGTCCTCGGCCTGGGCATAGATCATCCCGAACACCGCATCGGCGTCGCTCCTGCCGTGGATATGCGCGACGCCCCAGTCGTCACGGGTGATCGTCACCCGCGACGCGGTCGCCCTCCAGCGAGCGGCATCGGTCTGGGCATGGGCGGCGGTGGAGGCGAGCAGCGCGGCGGCGAGGAGCAGGCGAGTCATGCCCGCACCCTAGACCGGCTTGGGCTCAGTCCGGAATCGTTTCGATCTCGACAATCTCGATTGCCTGGGGCTTGCCCGCGAAATCGACCTTCTCGCCTTCCTCGGCACCGATCAGCGCCTTGGCGAGCGGGGCCTGGAAGGAGAGCCGGTCCGCCGAGGGATCCGCCTCGTCATGCCCGACAATATCGATCACCCGCTTCTTGCCGGTCATGCGGATCCGCACGCGCGAGCCGATGCCGACCACGCCTTCCTCAGGCTCGGGCGCGATCTGGGCAGTGGTTCGGCGGGTGTTCCAGTAGCGCAGCTCGCGCTTCAGGCCCTCGAGCGCCTCTTCCTCGCCGCCCGCCGCAACCGCGGCCTCCAGCTCGGCGACCTTCGCCTCGATCAGCGCCAGCCCGCGCGCCGTGACCATATTGGGTCCCGGCGGCAGCGGCAGCTCGAACTTCGGTTCCTTATGTTCCTCGTCGCTCTCGCGGCGGAAGGCGACGCTCATTGGCCGGGGGTTTCCTCGATGCTCGACGAGATCTTCCAAAGATCGAGGCTGCCATCGGTTGCATGCTGATCGATCTCAGCCAGTTCATCCGCGCTGAAATCGAGATTGTTGACCGCGTCCAGCGAGTTGTCGAGCTGCTCCACCGTGCGTGCGCCGATCAGCGCGGAGGTGACGCGTGGATCGCGCAGCACCCAGGCGATCGCCATCTGCGCCAGCGTCTGGCCGCGCTTCTGGGCGATGGCGTGGAGGGCACGAATGCGGGCGATATTGTCGTCCGACAGCAGCCGCTGGTTGAGCGAGCCGCCCTTCGAGGCACGCGCATCCTCGGGCACGCCGTTGAGGTATTTGTTGCTCAGCATGCCCTGCGCCAGCGGCGAGAAGGCGATGCAGCCGGTGCCGAGCTCGCCCAGCGTGTCGAGCAGCTCGCCTTCGACCCAGCGGTTGAGCATCGAATAGCTCGGCTGATGGATCAGCAGCGGCACCTTGTATTCGGCAAGGATCGCCGCCGCCTGGCGGGTCAGCTCGGGCGAATAGCTGGAGATGCCGACATACAGCGCCTTACCCTGGCGGTGGATCTGGGCGAGCGCGCCCATCGTCTCCTCGAGCGGCGTCTTGGGATCGACGCGGTGCGAGTAGAAGATGTCGACATAGTCGAGCCCCATCCGCTTCAGGCTCTGGTCGCACGAGGCGATCAGATACTTCTTCGAACCGCCGACATCGCCATAGGGCCCGGGCCACATGTCCCAGCCCGCCTTGGTCGAGACGATCAGTTCGTCGCGATGGCTGGCGAAGTCGGTCGCCATGACGCGGCCGAAATTCTCCTCGGCCGAGCCATAGGGCGGGCCGTAATTGTTCGCGAGATCGAAGTGGGTCACGCCCCGGTCGAACGCGCGGCGCAGCATCGCGCGGCCGGTCTCGAACACGTCGGTGCCGCCGAAATTCTGCCAGAGGCCCAGGCTGATCGCCGGCAGGTCGAGACCGGAACGGCCGCAGCGGCGATAGGGCATGCGCCCGTCATAGCGCGCGGGATCGGCGACATAGGGCTGGGGATAGGGCATCTGGTCTCTCCGCATGAACCTTGCGACGCGCCGCCTGGCGCGCATCGGCTTCGCCGCGTCCTATAATGATTCCCGGCCAGCAGTGAAGGATGCGCGTACATGCCCCGATTGGCGCTCGTGATGATCGTGCGAGACGAGGAAAGGTGCCTGGCGCGCTGCCTGGAAAGCGCCCGCGACCATGTCGACACGATGATCGTGGTCGATACCGGATCGACCGACGACACGGTCGCGATCGCCGAGCGCTGCGGCGCCACGGTGCACCACTTCACCTGGTGCGACGATTTCGCCGCCGCCCGCAATGCCGCGCTCGACCTTTCGGATGCCGACTGGAACCTGATCCTCGATGCCGACCAGTGGATCGAGGGCGATGCCGACGCGCTCGGGCCCGAGACGCTGCCGCCCGCCTTCATCGCGGCACAGCGCTTCCTCGGCTGCGCACACATGATCAACCAGGATCCGGCTGAAGGCCCGGGAGTGCGCAGGCTGGTGCCGCGCGTGCTGCCGCGCGGGGTGCGCTATGAAGGGCGCATCCATGAGCAGCCGGCCTCCTCGCTACCGCTGGTGCCGCTGTCGCTGTCGTTGAGGCATGACGGATTCGACGAGGCGCAGCTCGCCCGCAAGGCCGGGCGCAACGAAGCGCTGCTGGTCGCTCAGCTCGCCGAGACCCCCGGGGATTCCTATCTCTGGTACCAGCTCGGCCGCGAGCATCTGGTGCGCGGCAAGCCAGGCGAGGCCGCCGATGCGCTGCTCACCGCCCACCGCACCGGCGCTGCGGGCAATGCATGGCACCACGGCACCGTCGTCGGCGCGCTGCAGGCGCTCAAGCGCGCCGAACGGTTCGAGGAAGCGCTGGCATTCGCCGACCTGGAGCATCGCAACTGGCAGCGTTCGCCCGACTTCTATTTCGCTGTCGCCGACCTCTATCTCGACTGGGCGAGCCGCAATCCGGCAACTGCGATGAGCGAGCTGCTGCCGATCGCCGAGATGTCGTGGAAGCGTTGCCTCGAGATCGGCGAGCAGCCGGATCTGGATGGGTCGGTGGAAGGCTGCGGCAGCCATCTCGCCGCAGGCAATCTCGCAATGCTCTACGAGACGCTGGGGATCGACGACGAAGCGCGGGTTTATGCCGAGATGGCCACCAGCATGCGCCAGCGGATCACGGCATAGGGGAGGCAACTGCTACCCGGCTTTCGCCGGGGAATCGAGAAAGGCTTAAACGGTAAAGCTCTCGCCGCAGCCGCAGCTGCCCTTGGCATTCGGGTTCTGGAACACGAAGCCGGCGGTGAAGTCGTCTTCCTGCCAGTCCATCGTCGAGCCGATCAGGTAGAGGATCGAGCCGCTATCGACATAGAAAATGCCGCCGGGCGTCTCGATCTTCTCGTCGAACGGCTTGGCCTCGCTGACATAGTCGACCGAATAGGCCAGCCCCGAGCAGCCGCGCCGCGGAGTCGACAGCTTGACGCCCACCGTGCCCTCCGGCGCCTTGGCCATCAGGTCGGCGATACGCTGCTCGGCGGCCGGCGTCAGGATCAGCGCGGCAGGGCGGGTACGGGTGGCGGTGGTCATCACAGCATCCCCAGTTCGAGCTTGGCCTCGTCGCTCATCTTCTGCGGATCCCATGGCGGATCCCAGACTAGATTGACTTCGGCGTGGCCGATCCCCGCGACCGAACCGACGCGCAGCTCGACTTCGCCGGGCATCGATTCCGCCACCGGGCAATGCGGCGTGGTCAACGTCATCGTCACCGCGGCATGGCCGTCACTGGTGATGTCGACGCCGTAGATCAGGCCGAGATCATAGATGTTCACCGGGATCTCGGGATCATAGATCTCCTTGAGCGCGTCGATCACCGCTTCGTACAGCGCGCCGCCCGGCTCGGTGCCCGACAGCGCCTGCGGCTTCTGCGAGAGGAAACCGGCGAGATAATCGCGCTTGCGCTCGAACGTCTCGCTCACGTCCTCAACCGCATCGTCCACGCGCGCCTTGGGCGGCGGCGCGACTGCGTCCACCTGCTCGACTTCAATCTTACGCTCTTCGTTCATCCGAAGATCCTTGTGACCCGTTCTATTCCAGCAACCAGCGCGGCGATGTCGTCCGCGCCGTTGTACACTCCGAAGCTCGCCCGCGCCGTGGCCGGCACGCCGAGCAAGTCCATCAGCGGCTGGGCGCAGTGGTGCCCGGCGCGGATCGCGACATTGGCTTCATCCAATATGGTGGCGACGTCGTGCGGGTGCACCCCCTCCACCGCGAAACTGACGATGCCGGCGCTGTCGGCCGGGCCGAACAGCTTGACCGAATTGAGCTGCGACAGCGCCTCGCGCGCGCGCGTCACCAGCGCCGCCTCGTGCGCATGGATGCGCTCCAGCCCGATGCTATCCACGTAATCGATCGCCGCATGCAGCCCGACCACGCCGACGATATGCGGCGTCCCCGCCTCGAACCGTCCGGGCGGCGGGGCATAGGTCGTCTTCGCGAAGGTCACCCGGTCGATCATCGAGCCGCCCCCCTGATAGGGCGGCATCGCGTCGAGCAGCGCGTAGCGCCCCCAGAGCACGCCGATACCGGTCGGCCCGTAGAGCTTGTGGCCCGACATCACATAGAAGTCGCAGCCGATCTCGGCCACGTCGACGGGCATGCGCGGCACGGCCTGGCAGCCGTCGAGCAGCACCTTGGCGCCGACCCTGTGCGCCAGTTCGGTCGCGCGCTTGGCGTCGAGCACCGAGCCGAGCACGTTCGAGACATGGGCGAGTGCGACCAGCTTGTGGCGCTCGGTGAGCATGGCTTCCATCGCGTCGAGGTCGATCCGCTGGTCGGCGGTGAGCGGCACCACGTCGATCTCGGCGCCGATGCGCTCGGCGACCATCTGCCAGGGCACGATGTTCGAATGATGCTCGAGCGCGGAAAGCAGGATGCGGTCGCCAGCCTTCAACTGGGTGCCGGCCCAGCACTGCGCGACGAGGTTGATCCCCTCGGTCGCGCCGCGCACGAACACGACTTCGTTCTCGGCTCCACCCAGGAACTTCGCCACCCGCTTGCGCGCCGCCTCATAGGCCAGCGTCATGTCCGCGGAGCGCTGGTAGACGCCGCGATGCACGGTGGCATAGGTCTCGCCATATGCGCGATTGATCGCGTCGAGCACCGGCTTGGGCTTCTGCGAGGTCGCGGCGGTATCGAGATAATGCCAGCCGGCCGGGATCGCCGGGAAATCGGCGAGCACATCGAGCGGGCGGGTGTCGGCAGTCACGGTCATAGCGCTGTGTCCAGCCAGCGGTCCGCATCGGCGGCAAAGGCTTCGCGCACCGCCTCCTCGCCGATCCGGGCGATCGCATCGCCGACAAAGGCGCGGGTGAGCAGCGCCTGGGCGCGGGCATGATCGATGCCGCGGCTCTGTAGGTAGAAGAGCGCCATCTTGTCGAGCTCGCCGACCGTCGCGCCGTGGGCGCACTTCACGTCGTCGGCGAAGATCTCGAGCTCGGGCTTCAGGTTCACCGTCGCCGAGCGCTGGAGCAGCAAGCCGCGCAGCGACTGCTCGCCATCGGTCTGCTGCGCACCGCGCGCCACTTCGACCCGGGCAGCCAGGCTGGCGGCCGACTTGTCCGCCGCCACCGCGCGCCACAGCTGGCGCGACGTGCCTTCGAGCGCGTCGTGGCGCACCACCACCGCGGCTTCCTGCTTCTGCGAACCCGAGGTAAGCAGCGCGCCGCCCATCTCGGCGAATCCGCCCTTGCCGTTGACCAGCAGCGAACCGTCGATCCGGCTGCCCATGCCGCCGGCGCCGAGGAACACCGAGACCAGGCTCGCCGCCTCGCCCACTTCGGCTTCCTCGCGCAGCGAGACGAAGCCGTCGGACTGCAGCAGCCGCACCGAGCGCATCAGCCGCGCGCCGGTCTCCAGGCACAGGGTGGTCAACCGGTTGGCCCAGCCCGACCCCGCATAGGTCTCGACCACGCTCGCCACCGCGTCGGCGCCGAGCATCAGGCGGGCGGGCACATGGCTCTCGCCGCCCGTGCCGATATGGACGATCTGCACAGTGAGCGCGGCATGCTCGGGACCGAGATGCAGCGACCAGCCCTCGCCATCGGTGAGGCTGCCAAGCGGATGGTCGGTCGTCGCCAGCTGCTGCGTCACCTGCACCGGGCCGGGCTGCGAATGCGCGGGCTCGAAGCGACCATCGACGAACAACAGGCGCGGCCCCTCGATGTCGAGGAACAGGCCGGCCGGATCGACGCCGGTCGCATGCTGCGGCGTCGCGGCCGCCGCCTTGAGCGCGCCCATGTCGGCCCAGCGCCATTCCTCCTGGCGCGGCGTGGGGAGTTCGAGCAGCGTGTTCACGCCGCCAGGATCCCATAGCCTTCGCGCTCCAGCTCGAGCGCGAGCTCCGGCCCGCCCGAACGGACGATGCGGCCATCGGCGAGGATGTGCACGAAATCGGGCTGCACATAGTCGAGCAGCCGCTGGTAGTGGGTGATCAGCAGCACCGCCTTGTCGGGCGCGCGCATGATCCGGTTGATCCCCTCGCCCACCGCACGCAGCGCGTCGATGTCGAGGCCCGAATCGGTCTCGTCGAGGATCGCCAGCTTGGGGCTGATGATGCCCATCTGGACCATCTCGTTGCGCTTCTTCTCGCCGCCCGAGAAGCCGACATTGACCGGGCGCTTGAGCATCTCGACGTCCATGCCGAGCGCGTCGGCCTGAGCACGGGCCAGCTTGAGGAACTCGCCGCCCGAGAGCGGCGCCTCGCCCCGCGCGCGGCGCTGGCTGTTGAGCGCCTCGCGAACGAACTGCAGGTTCGAGATACCGGGGATCTCGACCGGATACTGGAAGCCGAGGAATAGGCCGGCGGCAGCGCGCTCGTGCGGCGCCAGCTCGAGTAGGTCCTGTCCCTCGAAGATCGCGCTGCCGCCGGTCGGCTCATAGCCCGGGCGGCCGCCCAGCGTATAGCCGAGCGTCGACTTGCCCGCGCCGTTCGGGCCCATGATCGCATGGACTTCGCCCGCGTTCACTTCGAGGCTGAGCCCCTTGAGGATTTCCTTGCCGTCGATTTCGGCGCGGAGGTCGGTGATCTTCAACATGTCTTGCGTCAGTTCCCTTGGGTGGCGCGCGCATCGGCGAGCGCCGCAATCATCGCTTCGCGCTTGTCCGCGAAGCATTGGCCGAGTTCCTGGTTGAGCGCGTCGAGCCGGCGCTTGCGCTCGTCAGCCGCGAGCGCCTTGTCCTGGCTGGCATCGAAGCGCGGCTGCATCGCGGTGAAGCACTGCACGGTGGACTCGCAGCCGATCCGGTCGATCGCGGCATCGCCGGTCGACTTGCGGGTGCGGCAGCTTGCCCTGCCCTTCTTGAAATCGGCATGGCCGCGCCAGTCCTTGAGCTTGCGGCCGATCACGGTGATCTCGTCCGCCCGCGCATCCTGCGCGAGCGTGGCGTCCTGGGCGGTAAGGAGAAGGGCGAGTGCCATCATCCGCGCTTCCCCGCGCGGATGCGTCGGCTGAAATCCTCGAGGATCGCCGGCTTGCGCGCCTCGATGCAGCCGCGCATCGCATCCTGGCTGAGCGCGCCCTGCCTGGCGCACTTCGCCGCCGCCTTGCACAGCTGGCCATCGACCGACGCGCTGCCGCTCGACTGGCTGAGGCTGCAGCCGAACTTGCCGTCGGCCCCGCGCGAAACATGGACCGAGATGCCCTCGAGCCGCTTGCCGACCACGACGATCTCGTTCTCGGGCGATTCCGGCACGTCCTGCGCGACGAAGAGGAGGAGCAAAGCCGCGATCATGGCCGACGCTCCGACTTGTCGGTGTCGTCGCGCTGCTGGCTGTTGCCGGTGGTGAAGCGCACCACCGGGCCGTCCGACGCGGGATTGGTCGGTGGCGAGATCGGCTTGACGCGCTGGCGTTCGGTCTCGCGGGTCTCCTCGCCATTGGCGACAGGGCCGATCCCGTTGGTCGGGAACGCGACCTTGGGCTGGACGAGCTTGGGCAGCTCGAACAGCTGCTTGCCGGGGGCGCTGGTGGTCGTCGCGGCAGCAGGCGCCGGCGCGGCGATCGCGGCCTGCTCGAGCACGCTCAGCTCGCGGCAATCGGTCACTTCGTCGGCGGTCTTCGCATAGCAAACCGGCGTCGCCTGGCACGCCGTGGTGTCGCGCCGCTGGCTACCGCTGGAAACCATCACCCGGCAATTGCGCAACTTGCCGTCCGCCCCTTTGTCGAACAGCATCGTGGTGCGGCCAAACGTGGCGCGCACGACGATCTGCGCTTCGTCCTCCACCGGCGCGCCGACCGCCTGGGTGGCGGGCACGTCCTGGGCGAGGAGAAGAAGGGCGGCGGCGAGGATCATGAAAGCCATCCGAACAGCAGGGCTATCAGAATGATGGCGACCGGGAGCCCGGCACCCAGCAGAAACTGGTAATAGCCGAACGGGTTGTCTGCCTTGGTAATGAGCGCCCCCCAATGCCAGGCGCGTTCAGTCTTCAGCGACCAGGCCATGATGCCTGCGCCAAACAACATGAACACCAGCCACGGCATAGCGGACATCACCCGACGCTGCCCTCCAGGCTGATTCCCAGCAGCTTCTGCGCCTCGACGGCGAATTCCATCGGCAGCTGCTGGAGCACTTCCTTGGCGAAGCCGTTGACGATCAGCGCCACCGCGGCTTCTTGATCCAGCCCGCGCTGCATCGCGTAGAACATCTGGTCCTCGCTGATCTTCGAGGTGGTCGCCTCATGCTCGATCTGCGCGGTAGGGTTCTTCACTTCGATATAGGGCACCGTATGCGCGCCGCACTGGTCGCCGAGCAGCAGGCTGTCGCACTGCGTGAAGTTGCGGACATTCTCGGCGCCGGCATTGACCAGCACCTTGCCGCGATAGGTATTGTCCGAGCGCCCGGCCGAGATGCCCTTCGACACGATCGTCGAGCGGGTGTTCTTGCCGATGTGCAGCATCTTGGTGCCGGTATCGGCCTGCTGGCGGCCATTGGTGACTGCGACCGAGTAGAATTCGCCGACCGAGCCGTCACCCTTGAGCACGCAGCTGGGATATTTCCAGGTGATCGCGCTGCCGGTCTCGACCTGGGTCCAGCTCACCTTCGAGTTCTTGCCCTCGCACAGCGCGCGCTTGGTGACGAAGTTGAAGATGCCGCCGACGCCGTTCTCGTCGCCCGGATACCAGTTCTGCACAGTGCTGTACTTGATCTCGGCATCGTCGAGCGCGACCAGCTCGACCACCGCGGCATGGAGCTGGTTCTCGTCGCGCATCGGGGCGGTGCAGCCCTCGAGATACGAGACATAGGCGCCCTTGTCGGCGACGATCAGGGTGCGCTCGAACTGGCCGGTATTCTCGGCATTGATCCGGAAATAGGTGCTCAGCTCCATCGGGCAGCGCACGCCTTCGGGAATGTAGACGAAGGTGCCGTCGGAGAAGACGGCGGCGTTCAGCGCGGAGAAGAAATTGTCGCGCACCGGCACGACCTTGCCGAGCCACTTCTTCACCAGCTCGGGATATTCGCGAATCGCCTCGCTGATCGAGCGGAAGATGACGCCCGCTTCCTCGAGCTCCTTGCGGAAGGTGGTGGCGACCGAGACGCTGTCGAATACCGCGTCGACCGCGATCTTGCGCGCGCCTTCCACGCCGGCGAGCACCTTCTGCTCCTCGATCGGGATGCCGAGCTTCTCATAGGTCCGCCGGATCTCGGGATCGAGATCGTCGAGGCTGTTGATCGTCTTCTTCTGCTTCGGCTCCGCGTAATAATACGCGTCCTGGTAGTCGATGTGCGGGATCTGCAGCTTCGCCCATTCCGGCAGGGTCATTTCCTGCCAGATGCGGAACGCCTTCAGCCGCCAGTCGAGCATCCACTCGGGCTCGCCCTTCTTGCCCGAGATGTAGCGGACGGTGTCCTCGCTCAGCCCCTTGGGCGCGAACTCCTGTTCGACGTCCGAGGCGAAGCCCCATTCATACTTCTTGTTGGCGGCCGCCAGTGCTTCCGCGTTCTTCGTAGCCATGCTTACACCTGCTCCCCGGCCAGCGCCGGGGTCCGGATCGAGTCTGCCGGAGTGTGCGCCACGGCCTCGGCCGGGACGCTGGAAATCTGGGCGAGGGAAATGCCCGCGAGCGCGCCCTTTACAGCACCGTTCACGACATTCCAGTGCGGCTTCACCTTGCAGCTGTCCTGCACGCAGCAATCCTGCTTGCCGGCATCAACGCAGCTGGTCAGCGCGATCGGGCCTTCGACGGCCTCGACAATGTCGGCTAGGGTGATCGCCGCCGCCGGACGCGCCAGGCGGAAGCCGCCGCCGGTGCCGCGCGCGCTCTCGATCAGGCCCGCGCCGGAGAGCTTGCTCACCAGCTTCTGCACGGTGGGAAGCGGCAGCCCGGTATCCTCGGCGAGCAGGGTCGCGTTGAGCCGGCACGTCGCGCCGCAATGGCGCGCCGCGGCGGACATCATCACGACCGCATAGTCAGCGAGGCTCGACAGGCGCACTTGAATTCCCTTGCCGCCCCTTCGCGCAACCGCGCTCCGGGCTCAATCGGACAAATATGTTCCGATTGGCCAAATGGGCTCAGCGGCGGCGAAGGTCAACCGATTCGGGGATCACATCCGGCAGGAAATGGAAGGTTTCGTTGTCGAGCGTCACCGCCAGTATCGGATCGATAGCCGCGCGCAGCGACGTCGGCGTGTGCCCCGTGAACTGCCGGATCTCGTTGATCATGTGCGACTGGTCCGAGAAGGGCTCGACCACTTCGTCCACGCTCGCGCCCTGATAGATGCGCATCGCCGCGCCGATCGCGCGAAACTTGCGCTTCAGGTGCGCCGGGCTGCCGGCGAAATAGTCCTTGCACAGCCGCTGGACCTGGCGCTCGCCGATGTTCGAGCTCTTGCGGATGCGCGCATAGAGATCGTCGATCGTCGGATCCTTGGTCGCCGCCCATTCGCGCACCGCGCGCAGGAAGACGAGATGCGCCGCCGGCACCGGTTTCACTTCGTGCTGGCGCATCTTGAGCAGCGGCTCGATCGCATCGATCATCTCGTCGAGCGTCTCCATCTTGTGGAGACGGTGCCAGAGCAGGCCGGCCTGCTCGCAGAACAGCTTCTCGCCATCGACGATATGGTCGGCGACCTTGTAGGCCGGCAGGCCGATCAGCGCCTTCCAGCCGATCGCGCGCAGCGACACGCCGAAACAGTGGAACGGGCCCTGCATGCGATAGGAGGCGGCGGCCGTGCCCGGGCCGTTGATCATCACCTTCTTGGTGCTCTCGCTATGCCCGTCCGGGAAGTGGACCGTGCCACTGCCCTTGATGACGAAGCGCAGCTGGCCGAGATCGACGCGCTCGATCCCCTCCAGGTCCGCGCCGTCATGGCGATAGAGATAGTAGGATTCCACGTGCGGGAGCAGCGCGCCCTCCGCCTTGCGGAATTCGATCTGAGGCCGCGGATCGCGGTCATTCTCAGCGGCCGGATGGGCCGGTTTCATCCTGGTTGCGCCCCGCATGTTATGCCCTGTTCATCCGAGTTTTCCCCTCCTCGGATTCCCTCTTTTGTGGGCCAAATATACCGCGTGGTCGCCAAATAGAAAAGTGGCCCGGTTAGCCGAAGCCAACCGGGCCAAAAGGAAAGGGTTCCCCCATTGAGCGGAAACCCCTCGGGTCGCAGTTCTCCTCTAGCCCGCCCCTCGGCCAGCGTATTGGAAGGAATCGACATACGCAGCTTTACGGAGGGAAAATCCGATGCGAAGGCCATGCCCATGACCTATGGCTTCCGCTCCGCGCTGTTCGCGCTCGATGCCGAGAAGGCGCACCGCGCCGCGATCCGCGCCCTCGCGCTCTGGGGATCGCTCGGCACGCCTTTTTCATCCGAAATGGTGCAATCGCCCATCCAATTGGGAGGATTGACCTTTCCGAACCGAATCGGGCTCGCGGCCGGGCTCGACAAGGATGCCGAGGCGATTCCGGGGCTGTTCGCGCTGGGCTTCGGCGCGGTCGAAGTCGGCACCCTCACCCCCCGTCCCCAGCCGGGCAATCCCAGGCCGCGGCTGTTCCGCCTGGTCGAGGACGAAGCGGTGATCAACCGCATGGGCTTCAACAATGGCGGGATCGACGCGGCGCTCGCGCGCATTGCGAAGCTCGGCCCGCGCAAGGGGCTGCTCGGCATCAATGTCGGCGCCAACAAGGACAGCGACGACCGCGTCGCCGACTATGCGCTGGGCGTCGGCAAGGCAGCGGCGCTCGCCGATTACATCACGATCAATGTCAGCTCGCCCAACACGCCGGGCCTGCGCGACCTGCAGAGCCGCCCGGCGCTCGACGAGCTGCTCGCCGCCAGCCATGCCGCGCGCGGCAAGACGCCGATCTTCCTCAAGGTCGCGCCCGATCTCGACCGCGCCGGGCTGGAGGGTGCGATCCAGGCGGCGGTCGACAATCATATCGATGCGCTGATCGTCTCGAACACCACCATCTCGCGCCCGCCGCTGCGCTCGGCCCATGGCGGGGAAGCGGGCGGCCTGTCGGGCAAGCCGCTCACCGAGCTCTCCCGCGCCAAGCTGGTCGAGGCACGGGAGATCGCCGGCGGCGCGCTGCCGCTGATCTCGGCGGGCGGGATCGACAGCCCGGACGAGGCCAAGCGCCGCATCGATGCGGGGGCGACGCTCGTCCAGGTCTATTCAGCGCTGGTCTACAAGGGCCCCGGCCTGGCCCGGGCGATCGCGAAGGCGCTGGCCTAGCCGGCCAGCTTCTTCAGCCGCAGCGACAGCGCGACATAGGTCGCGCCGGCGAAGATCGACACCCAGGCGATCAGCCATACCAGACTGATCGCGCCCGCGACCGGCCAGGCCAGCAACGCGATGCCGAAGGCGATCGAGGCGAGGCCGGCGAGGATCAGGAAGATCTCGCCCTCGATCTCCTTGCGCAGCGCGATCGCGCCGGCGACTTCCATCACGCCGGTGACCAGCGCCCAGGCGGCGATGAGCAGGAGGAGGACCTGCACGGTAACCCCCGGCCAGATGAAGGTTAGCAGGCCGGCGGCAATGCCCGCCAGGCCGGTCAGCACCAGCCACCAGCGCGGCGTGTCGCCGCTGCGCATGCCCGACATCGCGGCGGCGAGCGCGAACGCGCCGTCGGTCAGCGCATAGGCGCCCCAGACGATCGCCAGGGTGAGCAGCGCCACCCCCGGCCACAGCAGCGCGAGGAAGCCGAAGGCGATGCCCGCCGCGCCGCGCAGGGTGAACAGCCACCAGCGCTTGGCGAGTGCGCGCAGGAGCGAGGGAGATGCGAATGTCGAGGCGGTGGTCATGCGAACCCTCCTGTTGACCGCGATACCCGGAGAGATTGCGCCCGGTTATACCCCCACGCAACCATCCGATCGTTTGCCCCTGGCCGTAGCGTCTTTGCGCCCCGGTCAAAGCCCGCTACGGCTAGGGCCATGAAGAAGCTGATCCTGCTGTTCGCGTTCCTTGCCGCGCCCGTCGCGGCTTCGGCCCAGGGTGTGGTGAGTGCGGCGGACCCCCGCGCGGCGGCCGCCGGCACCGAGATCCTCAACGCGGGCGGCAGCGCCACCGACGCGGCGATCGCGACGATGCTCGCGCTCAACGTGGTGGAGCCGCAGAGCGCCGGCATCGGCGGCGGCGCCTTCTTCCTCCAGTACAATGTGAAGACCGGCAAGATCCGCACGATCGACGGGCGCGAGGCAGCCCCCATGGCGGCGGACAATCGCTGGTTCTACGGCCCGGACGGCCAGCCGCTCGACCACCGCGCCGCGGTCCCCGGCGGGCGCAGCGTCGGCGTGCCCGGTACGCTGCGCGCCATGGCGCTGGCGCATGCCCGCGGCGGCAGGCTGCCCTGGGCCCGGCTGTTCCAGCCCGCGATCCGGCTCGCCCGCGACGGCTTCGACGTCTCGCCCCGCCTCAACAACGCCCTGCGCAGCTATGCCCCGCATGTCGATGTCGGCACCCGCGCCATCTATTACGGCGCCGACGGCAAGCCGATCGCCACCGGCACCCGCGTCACCAACCCGCAACAGGCCGCGCTGCTCGAGCGCGTCGCGAAGCTCGGCCCTGACAGCTTCTATGTCGGCCCCCAGGCCGAGAAGCTGGTCGCCACCGTCAACAACGCCGCGCGCAACCCGTCGAAGATGACGACCGGCGACCTCGCCGCCTATGCCGCCAAGGACCGCCCGGTGCTCTGCGGCACCTACCGCGCCTACAAGATCTGCTCGATGGGCCCGCCCTCCTCGGGCGGCGTCACCGTGCTGATGATCCTGGCGCAGCTTGAGCGCTTCGACATGGCGAAGCTCGGCAAGGACAATCCCGTCGCCTGGCACCTGTTCGCCGAGAGCTCGCGCCTCGCCTATGCCGACCGCGACATGTATGTCGGCGATCCGGACTATGTGCAGGTGCCGCTGGCCGGCCTGCTCAACCGCAAGTATCTCGCCGGCCGCTCGGCGCTGATCTCGCCCGACAAGAGCATGGCCGTGGTCGAGGCCGGCAAGCCCGTGGGCGCGCCGAAGCGGATCAAGGCGCAGAGCATGGAAGTGCACGGCACCACCTCGCTCTCCATCGTCGACAAGGCCGGCAATGTCACCCAGGTGACAACCACGATCGAGAGCCCGTTCGGCTCGGGCCTGTCGGTCGACGGCACGATGCTGAACAACGAGCTGACCGATTTCGACATCGTCCCCGAGAAGGACGGCTATCTCGTCGCCAACCGGGTCGAGGGCGGCAAGCGCCCGCGCAGCTCGATGGCGCCGACGATCGTCTATGGCCCGGATGGTAAGGTCCGCCTCGCGATCGGCGCGGCCGGCGGCTCGACGATCATCGCACAGGTGGCGAAGGGCATCATCGGCGTGGTCGACTGGAAGCTTTCGGCCCAGGACGCGATCGGCCTCGGCCTGCTCTATGCGCCGGGCATGATGGCGACTGCCGAGAAGGGCACCCAGCTTGACGCGATGGTCCCGGCGCTGCAGGCGTTGGGCGAGAAGGTGCAATCGGGCCCGCTCGGGCTCAAGATGAATGCGGTCGAGCGGGTGAAGGGCCGCTGGACCGGCGGCGCCGATCCGCGCAGCGAGGGCGTCGTGATGGACCAACAGGGCCACACGACCGTTATCACCCGCGTGGGCGCGCAGCCGAACCGGCCGTCGGAATAAGGCGGGACGCCCCGGAAAGGGGTGCCCGTATGGGGAGAGGGAATGCGTAGGCTCGAACGGTTTGAGAACCTGGTCCAGATGTTCTTCGCGCGCGCGCGGGAAAAGGGCGACGCGCCCTTCCTCTGGCACAAGGCGGGCGGGAAATGGCAGCCGACCAGCTGGGCGGAAGCCGCGCGGCAGGTGGCAAGCCTGTCGGCGGCGCTCACCGCGCTCGGCCTGAAGCGCGGCGACCGGGTGATGCTCGTCTCGGAGAACCGCCCGGAATTCTGCATCAGCGACCTGGCGATCATGGCCGCGGGCTGCGTGACGGTGCCGACCTACACGACCAACACCGAGCGCGACCACCAGCACATCATCGAGAACTCGGGCGCCTGCGCGATCATCGTCTCGAACGGCAAGCTGGCCAAGACGCTGCTGCCGGCGGCGATCCGCGCGTCCACCGCCCGGATGATCATCGGGCTGGAAGACCTGCGCGTCGGGCAGCAGAGCAGCCTGGAATTCCATGACTGGCGCGCGTTGATCGCGAAGCACGACACCGATCCGCGCGGCGTCTCGTGCAACTGGCGGCGCGAAGACCTGGCCTGCATCATCTACACCAGCGGCACCGGCGGCTCCCCGCGCGGCGTGATGCAGCACCACGGCGCGATCCTGTGCAACGTCGAGGGCTGCTGCACGATCATCTCCGAGGATTTCGGCTGGGAGGACGAAGTGTTCCTCAGCTTCCTGCCGCTCAGCCACGCCTATGAGCATACCGGCGGCCAGTTCTTCCCGATCGGGCTCGGCGCGCAGATCTATTATTCCGAAGGGCTGGAGAAGCTCGCCTCGAACATCGAGGAAGTGCGCCCGACGCTGATGGTCGTCGTACCCCGCCTGTTCGAGGTGCTGCGCACCCGCATCGTCAAGCAGGTCGAGAAGCAGGGCAATTTCGCCAATTTCCTGCTCGACAAGGCGGTGGCGATCGGCGGACGCAAGGCGGCGGGCAATTCGGGGCTCCGCGACCTGCCGATGAACCTGCTGCTCGGCGCCACGCTCAAGCCCAAGCTCGCCAGGAAGTTCGGCGGGCGGATCAAGGCGATGGTCTCGGGCGGCGCGCCGCTCAATCCGGAAGTCGGCATCTTCTTCCAGAGCCTCGGCATCACCTTCCTCCAGGGCTATGGCCAGACCGAGGCCGCCCCTGTGATCTCGTGCAACCGGCCCAAGGCCGGGCTCAAGATGGACACGGTCGGCCCGCCCTTGCCCGATGTCGAGGTCCGCATCGCCGATGACGGCGAGATCCTGGTGCGCGGCGAGCTCGTGATGCACGGCTATTGGCGCAACGAGGAAGAGACCAGGCGCGTCCTCAAGGACGGCTGGCTCTATACCGGCGACATCGGCCATATCGACGAGAAGGGCCGCATCAAGATCACCGATCGCAAGAAGGACATCATCGTCAACGACAAGGGCGACAATGTCGCGCCCCAGAAGGTCGAGGGCATGCTGACGCTGCAGCCCGAGATCGTCCAGGCGATGATCGCCGGCGACAAGAAGCCCTATATGTCCGCGGTGATCGTCCCCGATCCCGAATGGACCGCCGAATGGTGCGCCCACACGGCGACCAAGTGCGACTTCAAGGAGCTGTCGCACGATCCCGACTACAAGGCGGCGCTCGGCGCGGCGGTGGAGCGGGTCAACAAGGACCTGTCGGTGATCGAGCGCGTCCGCAAGTTCATCGTCGCCGACGAACCCTTCACGATCGAGAACGAGCAGTTGACCCCCTCGCTCAAGATCCGCCGCCACATCCTGAAGGCGGTCTATGGCGACCGGCTCGACGCGCTCTACCGCACGAACACCCCGCCGATGGAAGATCCGAAGAAGGATTGATCGCCGCACGCGTCATCCCGGCGAAAGCCGGGATCTCGTGCGGCTCTTTCCCCCGCGCCTTCGCCTGAGATCCCGGCTTTCGCCGGGATGACGATAGGAAACCGGGACGACGAAACGAAAAAGGCCGGGGCTTCCACCCCGGCCTTTCGCATTTCAGTCGGGCCGCCGGAGCCTCACTTCGCCTCCGGCACCACCTTCACCGTCCAGTCCTTGTCCGGGCGGAGATACTTCATCGCCAGGCCCTGCACATCGGCCGGGCTCACCCGCGAATAGTCCTGGGCCAGCGTCTCGACCGCGGCGATGCGTGCCGGGTCATAGGTGCCGCCCTCGACCAGGCGCATCCAGAACATGTTGCCCGACGACATGCGCAGGATCTGCTGCTTGAGCGGAGTCAGCGCGCGGTTGAGCTCGTCGGCATCGACCGGCTTCGCGACGAGATCGGCCGCGATCTTGCGCGACAGCTCGAAGAAGAAGTCGACCTTGTCCGGCGGCACCATGCCGAGCGCCATGATCTTGCCGCCGGTCGACAGGCCGAGCGGCCACTGGCTCGCCACCTGCGGCGAGTAGCTGACGCCCGCCTGGCTGCGCAGCTGGTCGAGCAGCCGGTCGCGGAAGATCGCGGCGAGCACCTCGAGCTTGCGGCTCTCGGTAATGCCGCCATTGGCGGTGCCGCCGCCGGTCGGCCAGGCGATCACCGCCGCCGCCTGGTTGGGCTGGCCGGTATGGGTCAGCGTCACCGGGGTGGCGACATGCGCGGGGAACTCGAACGGCACGGGCGGCGCCATGCTGGCGACGCGCGGCTTGAGCGCGCCGAAGGTGGCGGCCACGGCCTTCACCGTCGCCTCGGCATCCATGTCGCCGAACACCTCGACTTCGATCGGGCCGGTCGCCAGCAGCGGCTCCCAGAACTTGCGGAAGCTGGCCGGGGTGGTCGCCTCGATCACTGACTTGGACGGCACGCCCCAGCGCGGATCGCCATTGTGGAGCAGCCGCTCCAGGTCGCGGCTCATCACCGCGTCCGGCGAGGCCGAGAGGCCGGCATAGCCCGACAGGATGCCCGCCTTGGCGCGGTTGACCGGGTTCGGATCCCAGGCCGGCGCGGACAGCTTGGTGGCGAGCAGCCTGAGCTGGTCGGACAGGTCGTCCTTGGTCGTCTGCGCGCGCAGGGTGAAGGCATCGTCGTCGATGTCGAAGTCGGCGCCGATCTGGCGGTTGCCCGTCAGATAGTCGAGCTCCTCCTGTCCGTACTTGCCGACGCCGCTGGCGACGAGCGCCGGCTCACCGGCCCAGGCCGGGGTCGCGCCCTTGTTGGGCAGGCTCGACAGGCCGCCGCCGAAGCGCACGTTCACATAGACCTTGCCGGTCTCCGACGGGTCCTGGCGCATCAGCAGCGTGACGCCATTGGCAAAGGCGAGCTTCTCGATGCCGGTGCCCGGCAGGATCTGCTCGCGGCTGGCCACCTTGCCCGGCAGGCCAAGCTTGGGCAGCGCCGCGAAGCTGACATTGCCCAGCACCTTGCGCTTGCCGGCACCGGCGACATTGGCCTCGAGCGCCGAGGCCACCTTGGTGGTGATCGCCGGATCGGGCGCGTGCAGGTTCACGATCGCGCGCGTCGCGGTACCCTGGAACACCGTCTTCGACGAAGCGAGCACGGTGGCGGGGGTGAACATCTTGCCGTCCACCGCGCCCTTGAAGATCGCATAGGAGAATTCGGGGGTCGTCACCGTCTCGTTGATGTCGACCGCCTCGGCCAGGTCGTCGGCGAGCTTGGCGCCTGCATCCACCGGCGCGGTGTTGATCCGCTGCTGCATCGACGATGCGATCTCGGCGACTTCGCGGTCGATCTCGGCCTGGGTCGGCGCGGTCGCCTGGGCATCGGCGATCACCGCGCGCACGTCGCGCAGCGCGGCTTCCCAGTCGTCGCCGACCGGCAGCACCTGCACCGTGGTGATGTTGGCCGATCGCGCCAGGTCGCTCAGATCCGCGCCGGCGGCGATATAGGTGCCGCCCGAGCGGGCCCGGGTCTCGAGCCGGCGATTGATGATTCGGATCGCGACCAGGTCGATCATCCGCTTCTGGTTGAAGATCACCGTGTCGCCATCGACGGTCCAGGGGCGGACGATCGTGATCGTGGTGAGCACCGGCAGCGCGGGCTCGACGATGCTGGCCGAGACCGGCTTGCCCGCCACGGGCTTGCCGAAATCGGGACTCGGCACGGCCGGGCCGGTGCCCTTCCAGTCCGAGAAATGCTTGACGATCATCTGCTCGAGCAGCGCCGGATCGACATCGCCGATCGCGATGATCGTGGCACGCTCGGGGCGGTACCAGCGGTCATGGAAGGCCTGGACGCTCGCCGGGGTGGCGTCGTTCAGCGTCTCCACCGTGCCGATCGGGTCGCGCTGGGCGAGCGGCTGGCCGGCGAACATCAGGTCCAGCATCGCGTCGCGCAGGCGCACCTGCGGGCCCGGCTGCTCGCGCTGCTCGGCCAGCACCACCGGGCGCTCCGAATTGAGGATCGGCTGGGTGATCTCGGGGCCGGACATCATGCCGGCCAGGATCTTGAAGCTCTCGTCGAGCCCGGCCGGCGTCGCCATCGGCAGGTCGAGCTTGTAGGTGGTGGCGGTGAAGGTGGTGCTCGCGTTCGAGTCCGAGCCGAAGGTCACGCCCAGCCGCTGCCAGATGCGCTTCGATTCGCCGTCGGGCACGTGCACCGAGCCGCGGAACGAGAGATGCTCGAGCAAATGCGCGAAGCCCCGCTCGCTGTCCTGCTCCATCAGCGAGCCGACATCCATGCGGACGCGGACCGAGACCTGCCCCGGCGGCACGCCGTTCTTGCGCACCGCATAGCGCACGCCGTTGGAAAGCCGGCCGAACTTCCAGGCATCGTCATGGACCAGGTCGCTCTTCTCGTAGAGCCAGGGATCCTTGGCGGTCTGGACCGGCCGCCCCACCGTCTTGGTGTCGGGCACGCCCGGGGGGTTGGTATTCTGCTGGGCCTGGGCCGGCAGCACCGGGGCGAGCGAGGCAAGGGCGAGGAGCGCGAGAGGCGCACGCAGGAAAGAGTGCATAGCTGTCCATCTAGGAGCGAAGCGCCGGGCATGCCAGCGCGAACCTTGCTCCCAGATGTATGAAAAGCCGGGACGGCTACGTTACGAACCCGCCCCCATGCGCCGCGTCAGGGCCATGTTTTGGACCCATCGCCCGCCTAGAAAACAGCCTGTGGGCAAGTCCCGCGAGTCGAAGAGGCAGCGTAACAGCGAGTCAGTCAGCAAGGTCAGGTGCAGTGAAGGTCGAGCCGAGCGCGCGGGGCAGCGCAATGTGGCGGGACGCAGGCGAAGTGGAAGTCGGCGAAGCCCGGGAGATGATTCCCGATCTGACGGTGATGTCGGGCGCGGTCATGCCCGATTCGCCGCTTCGGGCCGAGCGCGACCGGCCCTTCCTGATCAAATATGGCAAATATCTGCGCGGCACCTTCGACCGGTTCATCGCGCGCTTCTCGCTGGTCTCGAACGATCCGGTGCTCGACGTGCGCGACTTCGCCTGGACCCAGGCGCTGCGCGCGAACTGGCAGGCGATCCGCGCCGAGGCGATCGCCGCCGCGCTCGATCCGCACCAGGCGCCGAGTTTGGCGCACATCTCCCCCGATCACCGCGCGATCGCGCCGGCGAACAAGTGGCGCAGCTTCTTTCTCTACGGATATGGATATTTCGTGGAGGAGAATCTGAATCGCTGCCCAGAAACCACCCGGCTGGTCGAATCGATCCCGGGGCTGAACAGCGCTTTCTTCTCGATCCTCGCGCCAGGCACCCATATTCCGGCGCATCGCGGCGTCACCAAGGGGCTGATCACCTGCCATCTCGGGCTGGTCGTGCCGCGCGATGGCGATGCGCGGATGCGGATCGACGACCGCGTCGTCCGCTGGTCCGAGGGCGAGACCCTGGTGTTCGACGATACCTATGACCATGAGGTCTGGAACGACACGAGCGGCACCCGCGTCGTGCTGCTCATCCAGTTCCGCCGGCCGCTGCGCCAGCCCGGCCGCTGGTTCGTCGACAGGTTCCTCGCCTGGATCCGCCATTCGGCCTTCGTCCAGGATGCGCGGGCCAACCTGATCCGCTGGAACCGGGTGGTCAATTCGACCAATTGATCCAGCGCAAATGCGTGCCCACATGCGCCTCCGAAAAGGAGTTGCCGAAATGGCTACTGACCAAACCAAGGCCTGGGCTGAATTTCGCCGGATGATCGTGTGGATCGCACTTGCCGGCGTGCTGATGGTCGCGGGTGCGCTCTGGTATCTCTCGCTCTACGACGCGCTCTATCCTTCCGCGATCGCGGCGACGGTGGGCGGCGTGTTCATCTCGACGCTGCTCGGCTGCGGCCTGTTCGCCGCCGCCTTCTTCAGCGACAAGAGCGGCCACGACCAGAGCGTGAGCGACGCGACCACGCATGAGGACGAGCAGGCCTGAGGTCCGGCCCGCCACCCCCGGGATCGGCCTCCATCATAGTTCGTCATGCTGAACTTGTTTCAGCATCCAACTCACCACCAGCGATATCGCCCGTGGAGGCTTGGACGCTGAAACAAGTTCAGGGTGACGAAGGGGCTCTTCGGAAAAGCACCTCGCCAAAACCGAACCTGCGCACGACGCCTACCCCACCGGAAACCTTTCGTTTCCCGCGTCCCGCTTGATCCGCGCCGCCCAAGCGCCCAAATGGCGATCATGCTGATCGAAACCGAAGCCACGCCCAATCCGGCGACGCTCAAGTTCCTTCCGGGTCGCACCGTGATGGAAGCGGGCACGCGCGACTTTGCGAGCCCGGAAGAGGCCGAAGCCTCGCCTCTCGCCGTGGCGCTGTTTACTCTGGGCGACGTGACCGGCGTGTTCTTCGGCCGCGACTTCATCTCGGTAACGATCGCGCCGAGCAGCGACTGGCGTGACGTGAAGCCCGATGTCCTCGGCATCCTGCTCGATCACTTCGCCGCCAACATGCCGCTGTTCCATGCCGCGTCGGCCGGCTTCAGCGTGCCGCCGGAAAGCGCCGATTTCGGCGACAATCCCGAGGACGCGGAGATCGTCGCGCAGATCAAGGAACTGATCGAGACGCGCGTGCGCCCGGCCGTCGCCAATGACGGCGGCGACATCGTCTATCGCGGCTTCGACGCCGGCAAGGTCTATCTCCAGATGCAGGGCGCCTGTTCGGGCTGCCCCAGCTCGACCGCCACGCTCAAGAACGGCATCGAGCAGCTGCTCAAATACTACGTTCCCGAAGTTACCGAAGTCCGGGCCGTCTGAGCCCCAATCTTCTCCGAAAGGACTGTTTTCATGGCCACTCCGCTCGACGATGCGGCGCTGGATACGCTCTTCCGTACCGCGCGCTCCTATAACGGCTATACCGACGCCCCGGTAACCGAGGCCGATATCCGCGCCATCTACGAGCTCACCAAGATGGGCCCGACCTCGGCCAACAACCAGGCCGCGCGCTTCGTCTGGGTGACCACTCCGGAAGCCAAGGAAAAGCTCGCTCAGCTCGCCAGCGCCGCCAATGCGGACAAGATCCGCAAGGCGCCCGCCACGGTGATCATCGGCATGGACCTCGCGTTCAACGAGCATCTCCCCTGGCTCTTCCCGCACGCGCCGACCGCCAAGGACTGGTTCCCGACCGAGGAAGCCCGCTACACCACGGCGTTCCGCAACTCGTCGCTGCAGGGCGCGTATCTGCTCCTCGCCGCTCGCGCGCTCGGCTTCGACACCGGCCCGATGTCGGGTTTCGACAACTCCAAGGTTGACGAAGCGTTCTTTGCAGACCAGCCCAATGTGAAGTCCAACTTCATCTCGACGCTGGGACATGGCGACCCCTCCACCATCTTCGATCGCCTCCCCCGCCCGGAATTCGAGAAGTTCAATCAGCTCCTCTGACCTGACTCTCGTCATCGAGACCGCGACTGCCGCCTGTTCGGTAGCGCTTCTCGACGGGACGACCCTGGTAGCCGCGGCCCATGAGGTGGTGGGCCGTGGCCATGCCGAGCGCCTGGTGCCGATGATCGCATCGCTGCCGGGCGAAGGCCGTGCCGCACGCATTTTGGTCGATGTCGGCCCGGGCAGCTTCACCGGCGTGCGCGTCGGGCTGGCCGCCGCGCTTGGCCTGTCGATCGGCTGGGGCGTCGAGGTGCAGGGCTATTCGTCGCTCGCGCTGCTCGCCGCGTCCGGCTTTGCCGTCAATGCGGGTATGCCACAGCTTGCCGTGATCCTCGAAGGGGGGCACGGTGAGGTGTTCATGCAGGCGTTCCACTCCCAGCCATTTGGGGAAGACGGGCCGTTCCGCTCGCTCGTTCCCGCCGCCGCCCGCGAAGCGCTGGGCGCGCTGCCTGCGTTCGGCAGCGGCGTGCGCCACCTTGCCGCGCTCGGCGAAGGGCTGGAGCTGCACGAGACGCTGCCCAATGCCGCTGATGCCCGGCTGCTCCCCGCCGCCTTTGCCGCCTTGCCCGCGCGACCGATCTATGGCCGCGCGCCCGATGCCAAGACGCTCGCCGAGCGGGGCCTGGCATGAGCGGAACGGTGCACCTCGTCGAGCTGCGCGAAGGCGGCTCGCAGGATCTCTACAGCGTCAACAACATCATGCAGGAGGCCTTTGACCCGCGCTTCGGCGAGGCCTGGACCAGCGCGCAGTGCCTGGGCATGCTCTCGTTGCCCGGCGTCTGGCTGGTGGTGGCCAGTGTCGATGGCGAGGATGTCGGCTTCGCCCTGTCCCGCGCGACGGTCGATGAAGTCGAGCTGCTGCTGCTCGCCACCCGCCCGATCGCGCGGCGGCGCGGCGTGGGTGGCGCGCTGCTGCGTGCCGTGATTGAAGAAGCGCGCGGCCGCAACACTGTACGCGTGCATCTTGAGGTTCGCTCAGGAAACGATGCCGTTCAGCTCTACCGTCGCGAAGGCTTCGAAAAGGTCGGCGAACGTCGCGATTATTATCGTGGGCGTGCCGGGCAATTGTTTGACGCACATACTTATGCTCGGGATATTGCCGATCTGACCTGAAACTTACGGAAACATGCAAGTTTGGTCTTGCGTTTGATCCGAAATGGTCCGATAGGGCGATCTCAGACGACAACGAATAGTCGTCTTACCCGGGTCGAAAGGAAAAAAATGGAAACGCAAGCTGAGATTGATGAAACGCTGGTCACGCTGACCGCGGATATTGTTGCAGCTCATGTCAGCAACAACAGCGTGTCGGTCTCCGACCTTCCGACTCTGATCTCGAACGTGCATGGTGCCCTTGCAGGTCTTGGCCGCGCCACCGTCGAGCCGGAAGTCAAGCAGGAGCCGGCCGTTTCCATTCGCGCCTCGGTGAAGCCCGACTATATCGTGTGCCTCGAGGACGGCAAGAAGCTCAAGATGTTGAAGCGTCACCTGATGACGCACTATCAGATGACCCCCGAGCAGTACCGCGCCAAGTGGAACCTGCCGGCCGACTATCCGATGGTCGCCCCGAATTATGCCGAACAGCGCCGCAGCCTGGCGAAGAAGATCGGCCTCGGCACCAAGCGCCGCAAGCGCTGAGCCGCAACAATCTGAAACAGGCAAAGGCCGGTCCGGATCGCTCCGGGCCGGCCTTTTCGTTTCGCGATCGCGCCTTTTCGCGGCCACAGTCTTCCAACTTCCGCCCGTGCACGCTACATCGCGAACATGGGCCGTAAGATCGATC
The DNA here is from genome assembly GCF_038440415.1 of Sphingomonas sp. OTU376. Lineage (NCBI taxonomy): Bacteria > Pseudomonadati > Pseudomonadota > Alphaproteobacteria > Sphingomonadales > Sphingomonadaceae > Sphingomonas > Sphingomonas sp. OTU376. The sequence goes on from NZ_JASATQ010000026.1 coordinate 46,964, forward strand.
TCGAAGCGCTTTGCCACGAAAAGGGGCTGCGCATTACCGAACAGCGCAAGGTGATTGCGCGCGTCCTCTCCGATGCGGAGGATCATCCGGACGTCGAGAAAGTCTATGAGCGCGCCTCGGCAATCGACCCGGGCATCTCGATCGCCACGGTCTATCGCACCGTGCGCCTGTTCGAAGAAGCCGGCATCCTCGATCGCCATGATTTCGGCGACGGCCGCGCCCGCTACGAGCCCGCGCCCGAAGCGCATCACGATCACCTGATCAACGTCGAGACCGGCGAAGTGATCGAGTTCGTCGATCCGGAGCTCGAGCTGCTGCAGAAGCAGATCGCCGAGCGACTGGGCTTCCGCCTGGTCGATCACCGGATGGAACTCTACGGCGTCGCCCTCGACCGCAAGAACTGAGGTGGCGCCCGCGGGCGAGACCAGGGAACAGCGCGCCGCCCGTCGCCGTGAAGAGGCGATGGAGGGACTCACCACGCCAATCAGCCTCGCCGGCAAGTGCCGCATGGGCCTGCGCATCGCCGGGCTGGTGCTGGCGCTGCTGGTCTTCGTGCCGCTCCATTATCTGTTCCGCCTCTTCCGCCTGCCCTCCCCCTGGCCGCGCCATTTCCTCGGCACCGCCGCGCGGATCTGCGGCGCGCGGGTCAACCGCGTCGGCACGCACCTGAAGCGCGACGTCTTCTACATCTCGAACCATTTGAGCTGGATCGACATCCTCGCGCTGGGCGGCGCCAGCGGCACCGCCTTCATCGCCAAGGCCGAGATCGAGACCGCTCCGGTGGTCGGCTGGCTCGCCGGGCTCAACCGCACCGTCTATGTGAAGCGCGAGAACCGCCTCGGCGTCGCCGAGCAGATCAACGAGCTGCGCGACGCGCTGGCCGAGACCTGGGCGATCACCGTCTTTCCCGAAGGCACGACGACCGACGGCAAGTCGTTGCTCCCGTTCAAGACGCCGATGCTGCGCGTGCTCGAACCGCCGCCGCCCGGCGTGATGGTCCAGCCGGTGATGCTGCACTATGGCGCGGCGGCCGACGACATCTGCTGGATCGGCCAGGAAACCGGCCTCAACAACGCCAGGCGCATCCTCAGCCGCAAGGGCAGCTTCCGCCTCGACGTCCATTTCCTCGAGCCCTTCCACCCGCGCGACTTCCCCGGCCGCAAGGTGATCGCCGCCGAAAGCCGCCGCCGGATCGAGGAAGCGCTGGTCAAGGTTCTGGGCGAGCCGCTTCGCACCTTCCGCTTCGCCGAGGACCCGATCGGCTACAAGCCGAAGCCGGGGGCGACGTCCTGAAACTCCCCTCCCTGGAAGGGAGGGGTCGGGGGTGGGTGGCGGCCTGGCGATACTGAAGCCATGCGCGCACCCCAGCCGCATCGCGATCATCGACCCACCCCAACCCCTCCCTTCCAGGGAGGGGCTTAATGTTGTCGATTTTCGCAGCTATATGCCCGCCCGATGAACGCTCCCAAGAATCCCAAGACCTTCCACATCAAGTCGTTCGGCTGCCAGATGAACGTCTATGACGGCGAGCGCATGGCCGAGTTGATGGCCGCGCAGGGCATGACTTCGACTGCCGACGCCGACAGTGCCGACCTGATCGTGCTCAACACCTGCCATATCCGCGAAAAGGCGACCGAGAAGGTGTTCTCGGACATCGGCCGCCTGCGCAAGCAGGCCGCCGCCGCCGATCGCGCCGCGCCGATGATCGCGGTCGCCGGCTGCGTCGCGCAGGCCGAGGGCGAGGAGATCGTCCGCCGCGCCAAGGTCGATGTCGTGGTCGGCCCGCAGGCCTATCACAACCTGCCCGAACTGGTCGCCAAGGCCGCCGCCGGCACTTCCGCGCTCGACACGGACATGCCCGCCAACAGCAAGTTCGGCGCGCTGCCCAGGCGCCGCAAGGTCGGCCCCACCGCCTTCCTCACCGTGCAGGAAGGCTGCGACAAGTTCTGCACCTATTGCGTGGTGCCCTATACCCGCGGCGCCGAGATCAGCCGCCCCTTCGCCGAGCTGGTCGACGAGGCCAGGGCGCTGGTCGATGCCGGCGCGCGCGAGATCACCCTGCTCGGCCAGAACGTCAACGCCTGGGACGATGACGCGGGCACCGGCCTCCACGGCCTGATCCACGCGCTCGACCGGATCGAGGGGCTTGAGCGCATCCGCTACACCACCAGCCATCCCAACGACATGCGCGAGGGCCTGATCCGCGCCCATGCCGAGGTCGGCAAGCTGATGCCGTTCCTCCATTTGCCCGTGCAAGCCGGCAGCGATCGCATCCTCAAGGCGATGAACCGCAGCCACAGCCGCGATTCCTACCTGAAGATCCTCGACCGCGTCCGCGCGGCCCGCCCGGACATCGCGCTGTCGGGCGATTTCATCGTCGGCTTCCCCGGCGAGAGCGATGCCGAATTCGAGGAGACTTTGAGCCTGGTCGACGCGGTCGGCTACGCGCAATGCTTCAGCTTCAAGTACAGCCCGCGCCCCGGCACCCCAGCAGCCGAGCTGCGCGACCAGTATATCCCCGCCGAAGTGATGGACGAGCGCCTCCAGCGCCTCCAGGCCGCGCTCAACCGCGATCAGCTCGCCTTCAACCAGGCGACCATCGGCAAGACCTGCGCCGTGCTGATCGAGCGCCAGGGCAAGCTCCCCGGCCAGATGCTCGGCAAGTCGCCCTGGCTCCAGTCGGTGTATCTGAACACCGACGCGAAGATCGGCGACATGGTCGAGGTCGAGATCACCGGCGGCTTCGGCAACTCGCTGACCGGCGTGGAAAAGGTCAAGGCCGCGGCCTGAACCTGCTTGTGCGGAATTTTAGTTCCCCGGCGAAGGCCGGGGAACAGCTTGAGCAACGGGTTCGCTGCGCGCGCCAAGGCCTAGCGGGCCAGATAGCCGCCATCGACCGGATAATAGGTGCCGGTCATGAAGCTCGCCTTGTCGGAGAGCAGGAAGCTGGTCAGCGCCGCGACTTCCTCGGGCGTGCCCAGCCGACCCAGCAGGTGCTTGCCCGCCAGGCCCGCGATCGCCTCGTCGGTCATGTTCGCCGCGATCGCCGGCGTGTGGATGAAGCCCGGGCCGACCGCGTTCACGCGCACGCCCTTGTCGGCATAGTCGATCGCGGCATTCTTGGTGAGGCCGAGCAGCGCATGCTTGGCGGTGACGTAGATGCCCGAGCCGCCCCAGCCGACCGCGCCGAGGATCGAGGCCATGTTGACGATCGAACCGCCACCAGCCGCGACGATCGCGGGGATCTGGTACTTCAGGCAGTAGAACACGCTGTTCAGGTCGACATCGATCACCCGGTGCCAATCCTCCAGCGAGATGTCCGCGATCGGCGCGGCGGGCCCACCGATGCCGGCATTGTTCACCGCCAGGTGCAGCGCACCGAACTCGGCCACCGCGAAGTCGACCATGGCACGCACCGCCTCGGGATCGGCGACGTCGAGCTGGAACGACCGCGCGTTCCCGCCAAGGCTATCCGCAAAGCTCTTCGCATGCGCCCCGTCGAAATCGGCGACCACCACCTTCGCCCCGCGCTCCGCAAGGTCCTTTGCCACCGCCGCGCCGATGCCCGACGCCGCGCCCGTCACAATGGCGACCTTGCCTTCAAAATCCTGCATTATCTTCGTCCTTGCTAGTCGATCCCCAGGGTCTTCGGGGAACGCACCGAGCGGCGGCAAAGTCGCCATTACGGCTGCGAAACACAGTGTTTCCGATTGCGAGGGACCGAAGCGCGAGGCGCGGAGGGCCGCCTTTCCGAATCGTCGCCGTATCGCATCGCTCCGACGCGTTAACGATCCCCGGCAAGCACCTGGTAAGTTTCGGAAACCTAGCTCCTTATGTCCCAACGCCCGCCATTCGGCCGGACGCAAAAGACAAGAAGGGGGTCGCGCCAGAATGCGCTTCTATCTCGCCACGCGGTTCCTGTTCCCGCGCCACTTCCACCTGCGCATCTTCACCATCTGCTTCGTGGCAGTGCACCTGCCGCTGATCACCTTCATCGCCAGCCAGGCGGTGATCGGCGAATGGGAATGGCAGATCTTCGTGCCGCTGCTGCTCGCCACGCTCGCGGGCACCCTCGCGGCCATCTATGCGCTCGGCGCCCTGCTCGCCCCGATCCGCCAGGCCTCGGCGATGCTGCGCGAAGTACAGGACGGGAAACCCGTGGTCGACGTCCCCGCCGGCGGCCGCGATCTCGCCGGCGAGCTGCTCGACAGCGTCGGCCTTGCCGCGATCGCCACCAATACGCGGATCAGCCAGCTGCGCGATGCCGCCGAGCGCGACCTGCTCACCGGCCTGCGCAACCGGCGCGGCTTCCTCGACGCAGCAGCGCATCTGCGCGCCGGCACCCGCGCCACGCTCGCGCTGGTCGACATCGATTTCTTCAAGCGGATCAACGACATCTTCGGCCATGACGAAGGCGATCTGGTGCTGCGCGAATTCGCCAGTCGCCTCACCGAGACGATGCGCCGCTCCGATCTGGTCGCGCGCTGGGGCGGAGAGGAATTCGCCATCCTGATCCCCGGCATGGGCCCGCGCGACGCCCGCGCGCTGATCGAACGGCTACGCACCGCGCTCCATGCCGATCCGATCGGTCCCAATCCGGAAGAACCGGTCACCTTCTCCTGCGGCCTCGCCTTCCTGCGCGGGCCCGAGCAGATCGCGGTGGCGATGCAGCGCGCCGACAAGGCGCTCTACGCCGCCAAGCGCGCCGGCCGCGATCGGATCGAGCTCGACGAGGCGCGGATGCTCGACGCCTGAGGACCCGCTCAGGCGGCCTGCTTGGCCGATGTCGTCACCGGCTCGGCCCAGCAGCCGTCGAACGCGCCGAACACCGGCTCCGAACCCTTCTGCCCGGTCTCCAGCCACTTCACCTTGGCACGGGTATAGTCGACCATCGCATTGAGCTGCGCTGCCTTCTCCTCCAGCCGGGCAAGCTGCATCCGCATCAGCTCCAGGCTGCGCTCGGGCGTCATCCCGCCGGCATAATATTCGGCCGACAGCGTCGCGATCTCGCGCAGCGAGAAGCCTAGGCTCTGCGCCATCCGCACCATCCGCGCCGCTTCCAGATGCTCCTCGGTGAAGATCTGGTACGGGTTGGAGCCGCCCTTCACGCCCGTTTCGGGCGCAAGCAGCCCCTTGCGGATGTAGAAGCGCACCGTGTCGGTGCTCATGCCCGCCCGCCGGGCGAATTCAGAGATCAGCATGCGATTCATCCCTTGACCATGGACTATGGTCCACACTTATATGGCCAGGCTCCACCTCGCAACCGGAGCCCAGAATGCAGAAAACCGCCCTCGTCACCGGCGCCTCGGCCGGAATCGGCGAAGCCACCGTCCAGCGCCTGATCCAGGATGGCTACAAGGTCTTCGCCGCTGCCCGCCGCCTCGATCGGATGGCCCCGCTCAAGCGCCTCGGCGCCGAGCTGATCGACCTCGACCTGACCGACGACGCCTCGATCGTCGCGGCGATCGAGACGATCCGCGCCGCCGCCGGCCGGCTCGACCTGCTCGTCAACAATGCCGGCTATGGCAGCTATGGCGCGATCGAGGATGTGCCGATGGAGGAGGCCCGCCGCCAGATGGAGGTCAATGTGTTCGGCCTCGCCCGGCTCTGCCAGCTCGCCACCCCGCTGATGCGCGCGCAGAAATCGGGGACGATCGTCAACGTCACCTCGATCGGCGGCAAGTTCGGCGAGCCGTTCGGCGGCTGGTACCATGCCACCAAGTTCGCGGTGGAGGGCTTCAGCGATTGCCTGCGCCTTGAGCTGCGCCCCTTCGGCATCCGCGTCGTGGTGATCGAGCCCGGCGCGATCCGCACCGAATGGAGCGGTATTGCCCATCAGAGCCTGGTCGAGCGCTCGGGCAAGAGCGCCTATGCGCCCTGGGCGCTCCGTCACGCCGCGATGCTCGGCAATGCCAATGCGATGCGCTTCGCCTCGCCGCCTGAGGTGGTGGCGAGGACGATCGCACGCGCCGCCGCCGCACGCCGTCCGCGCATCCGCTACGGCACCGGCGGCGGCGCGCCGGTCTTCCTGTTCCTGGCGCATTGGCTGCCCGATCGCTGGCTCGATGCGATGATGTGGCAGGCGAGTCAGTCGGGCAGGATCGACTAATCCCCGGGCGGAAAGCGAACGCCGCTCCCGATCACGATGCTGCCGTCGAAATCGGGCGCGGCGCGCTGCCGCTCCTTCTCGGCGCGGACCCGCGCAATGCTGTCGGTGCGGCGCTCCGCCCGGAGCGTCTGCTCCGCGACATGTTCGCCAAGCGGCATGTCCGCGCTCTTCGTCCAGCCGTTGACGCGTTCGATATCGTGCGCAAGCGCGCTCTCGACGGCCTCGGCCCCACTTTCGTCGAGCCGCTCGATCACCGCGAGCGCATGCACCGCCTTGCGCCGCACCTTGCGATTCTCGCCGGCCTTGCGTGCCGGGATGGCCTTGCGCGCCGCCTTGTCGTTGGCGCCATAGGCGTTGCGGCGATCCTTCGCATAGGACAGCGCCTTTTTCTGCTGCGGCGACTTCTGCTCAGGCGGGCGACCTCTGGTCATGTGGCCTCTATCGCACAGTCCCCGGCTTCCTTGAAGTCAGGCCAAAATTGGCGCTGTCCAAGTTGGAAAACCTCTGTCACTCTCCCCATATCGCATGCGACAGGGAACCGCCCGCATCGTCTTCGCTTTGACACGCAGCGCCGCTACGTGCGCCGTGCAACTGGCGACCTCGCATACGCGTGGGACACTCAAGAGATTCAACATTTTTCAGCGCGAAGGAGCCGCATGAGCCGCAAGCCTGTCCCCGCCCAGTCCGGTGAACGCTCCCGCGCCGAGGTGAATTTCGACAAGCCCCAGCTCCTGCCCCAGCTTTTCGGCGAGTTCGATAGCAATATCCTCGCGCTTGAGGAGCGGCTGGGCGTCTATATCCATGCCCGCGGCCAGCGCGTGCAGATCGAGGGGACGACCGAAGCCGTCGCCCATGCCCGCGAGGTGCTGCAGGAACTCCATGCCCGGGTCATCCGCGGCGAAGTGATCGACACCGGCCTGATCGACGCCGTGATCGCGATGTCGAGCGAGCCGATGTTCACCGGCATCGTCAAGGCGGACAACGGCAACGCCCCCGCCTCGATCATGATCCGCACCCGAAAGAAGACCATCGTACCCCGCTCGGTCGCCCAGACGCACTACATGCGCGAGCTGGTGTCGAACGACATGATCTTCGCGCTCGGGCCGGCGGGCACCGGCAAGACCTATCTCGCCGTCGCCCAGGCGGTGGCGCAGCTCATCACCGGCAGCGTCCAGCGGCTGGTGCTGTCGCGCCCCGCGGTCGAGGCCGGCGAGCGGCTCGGCTTCCTGCCCGGCGACATGAAGGAGAAGGTCGATCCCTATCTCCGCCCGATCTACGACGCGCTCTATGACTGCCTGCCCGCCGAGCAGGTCGAGCGGCGCATCGCCAGCGGCGAGATCGAGATCGCGCCGATCGCCTTCATGCGTGGCCGCACCCTGGCCGATGCCTTCGTCATCCTCGACGAGGCGCAGAACACCACGCCGGCGCAGATGAAGATGTTCCTCACCCGTTTCGGCCAGAACAGCCGGATGGTGATCTGCGGCGATCCCAACCAGGTCGACCTCCCCGGAGGCCCGCCCGCCTCGGGCCTCAACGATGCGGTCCGCCGTCTCGAGGGCGTCGAGGGCATCGCCTTTTCGCGCTTCACGGCAGCCGATGTCGTCCGTCACCCGATTGTGGGCCGGATCGTCGATGCCTATGAGGGCCCGAATGCTTAAGGGGCAAAAAGCTGCCCTCCCTGAAAGGGAGGGGCTGGGGGTGGGTCGATGCGTGCGCTACGGCAGCCGCATGACTATCCATCTTCAGTATGGCCAGGACGCCACCCACCCCAATCCCTCCCTTGAAAGGGGGGGGCTTTAAGTGCTGGACGTTGCCGCCCTCGTTGAAGCCCCCTGGCCCGCTGCCGATTGGGAATCCCTCGCCAACCGCGCGGCGGAGACCGCGATCCGCCAGACGCCGTTCCTCGAATGGCTGGATCACCCCGCGACGATCGAAGTCGCGGTGCGCTTCACCTCCGACGAGGAGGTCCATGTCCTCAACCGGCAATATCGGGACAAGGACAAGCCGACCAACGTGCTGTCCTTCCCGATGATCCAGCCGGATCTGATGGAAGCGGTGACCGAGAATACCGACGACGGCGAGGTGTTGCTGGGCGACATCGTCCTGGCCCACGGCGTCTGCGCGGCCGAGGCGGCGGAGCGCAAGGTCTCGGTCGAAGATCACGCCACGCACCTGATTGTCCACGGCCTGCTGCATTTGCTAGGCTATGACCATATGGACGACGCGGAAGCCGAGGCCATGGAGGAGATGGAGCGCGCCGCGCTCCGCGACCTCGGTTTGCACGACCCCTATCTGATACGCGAGGATTGAACACCGAACATGCCCGAGGGCCAAAGTAGCAGCGCTGGCGGCGACAACCACGAAGGTGGCGGGATATGGCGCGGAATCCGCACCCTCCTGTTCGGTGACGATCAAGAAGAGACGCTGCGGGATCGGCTGGAAGATGCGATCGACGAGCATGAGGAAGATGGCGGCAGGAGCCCGGTAGGCGACCTCGCCCCGATCGAGCGGCAGATGCTGCGCAACCTGCTCCATTTCGGCGAGCGCGATGCCGGCGATGTCGGCGTGCCCCGTGCGGACATCATCGCGGTCGAGGAGAAGACCAGCTTCGCCGACCTGGTGAAGCTGTTCGAGGAAGCCGGCCACAGCCGCCTGCCGGTGTATCGGGAGGAACTCGATACCATCATCGGCATGGTCCACATCAAGGACGTGTTCAACATCCTGGCCAGTGGCGCGCCGCACCCGGAGAACCTGTCCACCCTGATCCGCCAGCCGCTCTATGTGCCCCAGTCGATGGGCGCGCTCGACCTGCTCGCCCAGATGCGCGGCCGGCGGACGCACCTAGCCATCGTGCTCGACGAATATTCGGGCACCGAGGGGCTGATCACGATCGAGGACCTGATCGAGGAGATCGTCGGCGAGATCGAGGACGAGCATGACGAGGCACCGACCGCGCTGCTCGTGCCGATCGAGGGCGGCGGCTGGGAAGCCGATGCCCGCGCCGAGCTGGAGGACGTCGCCGAGACGATCGACCCGCGACTGGGCGAAGTCGACGGCGATGTCGACACGCTGGGCGGCCTCGCCTTCATCCTCGCCGGCCATGTGCCGGCGGCGGGGGAATGTCTGGAGCATGACAGCGGCTGGAAGCTCGAGATCGTCGAGGCCGACCCCAAGCGCGTGACGAAGCTGCGCCTCCATCCGCCCGTCGAGAAGGCGCTGGCGGAGGAATAATCGGCCGCCCACCACCTACCCGTCATCCCGGCGAAAGCCGGGATCTCGGTGAAGGCGCGATGCGGCACGAGATTCCAGCTTCCGACGGTATGACGGTCCTGGTGACAACGGCGTGTCGTAAAAATCACCCACTCGATCACTGACGGCGATCTAATCCATTTCTTCGATTGCATCCGGAGTGGCATCCCATGGGACGCACATTCAGCAAGGAGCTTGGGAGATGGACGCTAAGACTGGATCGATCGACGGCGGTGGCTGTCCGATGCACGGCGCAGGCGGCGTGCGCGCACTGCTCGGCCGCACCAACAAGGATTGGTGGCCCGAGATGCTTGCCACCGAAATCCTCAACCCCAATGGCTCGTCCAACCCGATGGGCGCCGATTTCGACTATGCCGAAGCCTTCAAGCAGCTCGACTATGCCGCGCTCAAGGCCGATCTCACCGCGCTGATGACCGACAGCCAGCCCTGGTGGCCGGCGGATTACGGGCATTATGGCCCCTTCTTCATCCGCATGGCCTGGCACGCCGCCGGCACCTATCGCACCGCCGATGGCCGTGGTGGCGCCAACAGCGGCCAGCAGCGCTTCGCTCCGCTCGATAGCTGGCCCGACAATGGCAATCTCGACAAGGCGCGCCGCCTGCTGTGGCCGATCAAGCAGAAGTACGGCAAGCACATCAGCTGGGCCGACCTGTTCATCCTCACCGGCAATGTCGCGATCGAGAGCATGGGCGGGCCCGTTTTCGGCTTCGGCGCCGGCCGCCCCGATGTCTATGAGCCCGAGCGCGACATCTACTGGGGCTCCGAAGACAAATGGGTGAACGAGGGCGTCCAGACCCGCATCGCCCCCGAGCATGGCTTCCATGAAATCGAAGGCCCGCTCGCCGCGATCCAGATGGGCCTGATCTACGTCAATCCCGAAGGTCCGCAGGGCAACCCGCATGACGATGCCGGCATGGCGCGCGACATGAAGGAAACCTTCGCGCGCATGGCGATGAACGCCGAGGAGACCGTCGCGCTCACCGCCGGCGGCCACACTTTCGGCAAGGCGCATGGCAATGGTGACGCATCGCTGCTCGGCGCTGCGCCGGCAGGCGGCGATCTGGTCGCGCAGGGCTTCGGCTGGGTGAGCGGCCATGAGAGCGGCGGCATCGGCGAGCACACTGTCACCAGCGGCATCGAGGGCGCCTGGACCAATACCCCTCGCGAATGGACCGAGAATTATTTCCGGCTGCTGTTCGACTATGACTATGAGCTGGTGAAGTCCCCTGCGGGCGCCAACCAGTGGCAGCCGATCAACCAGAAAGAGGAGGACATGGCGCCGGCGGCGTGGGATTCGAACATCAAGGTCCCGACGATGATGACCACCGCCGACATGGCCTTGAAACGCGATCCCGAGTTCCGCGCGATCAGCGAGAAGTTCCGCGCCGATCACGAAGCGTTCAAGGACGCCTTCGCCCGCGCCTGGTTCAAGCTGACCCACCGCGACATGGGGCCCAAGGTCCGCTATCTCGGGCCGGAAGTCCCCGCCGAAGACCTGATCTGGCAGGATCCGATCCCGGCCGGCACCGAGCCCTCGGACGCCGATGTCGCGGCGGTGAAGGCGAAGATCGCGGGAAGCGGACTAACGGTCAGCCAGCTGGTCAAGGCGGCCTGGGCCTCGGCCAGCACCTTCCGCAAGTCGGATTTCCGCGGTGGCGCCAACGGCGCGCGCGTGAGGCTGGCTCCGCAGAAGGACTGGGAGGTCAACGAGCCGGCAACGCTCGCCAAGGTCATCGACACACTCAATGGCCTGCGCGGCAACCTGTCGCTGGCCGATGCCATCGTGCTCGGCGGCGTGGTCGGACTTGAGAAGGCGATCAAGGACGCAGGCTTCGGCGTCGCGGTGCCCTTCACCGGCGGTCGCGGCGATGCGACGGCGGCGCAGACCGACGCCGACAGCTTCGCGGTGATGGAGCCCGAGGCGGACGCGTTCCGCAACTATGTCGGCAAGAAGAAGCTGGCGGTGAAGGTCGAGGAGATGATGCTCGATCGCGCCTCGCTGCTCGGCCTCTCGGTGCCCGAGATGACCGTGCTGATCGGCGGCCTGCGCGTGCTCGGCGCCAATCACGGCGAGCGCGGCCATGGCCATTTCACCAAGCGCCCGGGCCAGCTGACCAACGACTTCTTCGTCAACCTCTACGACATGACCAATGTCTGGGCGGCTGCCGGGGAAGGCGACGACGAATATGTCGCCACCGACCGCGCGGCAGGCCATGAGAAGTGGCGGGCGACCCGCGCGGACCTGATCTTCGGCTCGAACTCGGAACTGCGCGCAGTCGGCGAGGTCTATGCCGAGAACGGCAATGAGGAGAAGTTCGTGAAGGACTTCGTCGCCGCCTGGACCAAGGTGATGAACGCGGATCGCTTCGACCTGAAGTAAAGACCCGCGGCGGGCGGGTCGAAAGCCATTGGCTTAGGCCCGCCCGCCCCCTATCCTTCCGCCATGCTCAAGCGGATCCTCATCGTCCTTGCCATCGTCGTGGTGGTGCTCATCGGCCTCGTCATCTGGGCAATCCAGCCGGACAAGGCCAAGCTCTCCGAAAGCGCCGTCACCGGCGTCGTCCCCCAGCTGAGCGAAGCGCGCTACCAGGACGTCCCGACCGTCCGCATCGCCAAGCCGGTGGGCTGGGCGAACGGCGCCAAGCCGACCGCGCCCGAGGGGCTGCAGGTCGCACCCTTCGCCGACAAGCTCGATCACCCGCGCTGGCTCTATCGCCTGCCCAATGGCGACGTGCTTGTCGCCGAGAGCAACTCGCCCCCGCGCGAGGGCGGTGGCATCACCGGCTGGATCATGGGGATCATGCTGAACCGCGCCGGTGCCGGCGTGCCCTCGGCCAACCGCATCACCCTGCTGCGCGACACCAATGGCGACGGCGTGGCCGACCAGCGCTCGGCGCTGATCGAGGGGCTGAACTCGCCGAGCGGCATGGCGCTGATCGGCGACTGGCTCTACGTCGCCAATACCGACGCACTGGTCCGCTTCCCCTACAAAGCCGGCGACACCAGGATCACCGCCAAGCCCGAGAAGATCATCGACCTGGCCGGCGGCGGCAATCACTGGGCGCGCAACATCCTCGCCTCGCCGGACGGCAAGCGCATCTATGTCGCCGTCGGCTCCTCCTCGAACATCGGCGAGAACGGGCTCGACAAGGAAGGCGACATCTATGGCGCCGACTCGCCCTTCCAGGTCGCCAGGCAGCTCGACGCCGCCAGGCGCACCCGCGCCGCGATCCTCGAGGTGGTGCCGGAAACCAAGTCCTCGCGCGTCTATGCCTGGGGCCTGCGCAACCCCAACGGCATGGCGTTCGAGCCGCATACCGGCAATCTGTGGACCGTGGTCAACGAGCGCGACATGCTCGGATCGGACATGCCGCCCGACTATCTGACCCAGGTCGATTTCGGCGCCTTCTATGGCTGGCCGTGGAATTACTGGGGCGGCTATATCGACAAGCGGGTGACGCCCGAGCGGCCGGACCTGCGCGAATACACCAAGCGCCCTGACTTCGCGCTGGGCGCCCATACCGCGCCGCTTGGGCTCGCCTTCGCAGCCGATGCCAAGCTGGGCGGCAAGTTCGCCAATGGTGCGTTCATCGCGCTGCACGGCTCGTGGAACCGCGAGCCGCCCTCGGGCTACAAGCTCGTGTTCGTGCCGTTCGGCGACAATGGCTATCCGCTCAAGAACGCGAAGCCGGTCGACCTGCTCACCGGCTTCCTGGGCAAGGACGGCAAGACCGTGAACGGTCGTCCGGTCGGCCTGATCACCGATGCCGGCGGCGCGCTGCTGGTGGCGGACGATGTCGGCAACATGATCTGGCGGGTGAGCAGCACGGCGGGCGCGCCGATCGCCGGGACGCCTTCGCCCGCTCCGACCAAATAACCGTCATCCCCGCCTCCGCGGGGATGACGATTTTGTAATTACACCGGAATCTGCTGGCTGATGCAGTGGAAGCTGCCGCCGCCGGTGAGGATATGGTCGGCGCGCTGGCCGATGATCGCGCGGCCGGGGAACAGCTCGGCGAGCTTGTCCACCGCTGCCACGTCATTCTCCTGACCGTAGAGCGGCACGACCACCGCGGCATTGCCGATGTAGAAGTTCATGTAGCTCGCCGGGATGATCTCCTCATCCTCGTTGAGCACCCGACCCGGCGAGGGGAAGCGGACGACCTCGACCCCGGCGCGCTCGGCGCGGGCGGCGGCGTCCTGGTAGATGCGCCAGTTGGGGTCGTTCTCGGCCCCCTCGGGGATCAGCAAGCGGTTGGGGCCGATGAAGCGAGCGAGATTGTCGACATGGCCGTCAGTATGGTCGTTGAGCAGGCCATCACCCAGCCACAGCACCTGGGTATAGCCCAGGTCCTTGAGCAGCATCTCCTCGACCTCGGCCTTGCTGAGCTGCGGGTTGCGATTGCGGTTGAGCAGGCACTGCTCGGTAGTGACCACCAGGCCGGTGCCATCGCCGTCGATCGCACCGCCCTCCAGCACCCAGGCATGGTCCTCGACGTTCATCTGGGCGCGCTCGGCGAGGCGGTGGCCGATATCGTCATCGCCTTCGAGGTCGTACTTGCCGCCCCAGCCGTTGAACTGGAAGTCGTGCGCGGTGCCGTCGCCGCCGATGATCGCGGCGGTGTCGCGCAACCAGATGTCGCCGAAGGGCTCGACCACGACCTTGGCCGCGTTCCCCGCCAGGGTACGGGCAGCCTTGGCGGATTCCTCATTGGCGGCGACCAGGATCACCTGCTCGCCCTTGCCCTCGGCATGCACGGCCTTGGCGAAGGCGGCGACTTCGAGGCGCGCGGAGGCGAGATCGTCGAGCCAGAGTTCGGGATGGCTGGGGAAGCCGATCCACACGGCGTGATGGTGCGCCCATTCGGGCTTGGGGGGAGGCGGAATCGTCATTCCGCCCCCATAATCCCGTTCATTGTCCGGCGCGAGACCTGTCGCGAACCGCGCGGAATTCGGCGGTCTTGTACCAGTTCGGCCAGGCGCTGCCCTCGGCGAGCTGGCGGCCGAGGCCGTAATAGATGTTCAGGTCCGAGACCGAACCGCTCCAGTCCCAGGCCGGGTTATATTCGTCCTGGGGCTTGTGATAGCGGTTCTGGGTATAGTCCTTGGCGGCCTTCTCGCCGGCTTCCTTGCCGCCATTGACCAGGTCGTCGCCGCTCTCGCCATAGAGCATCGGCACGCCGAGCTTGGCGAAGCTGAAATGATCCGAGCGGTAGTAACCGCCCGCCTCGGGCCGGGCCTCGGGGACGATCACCCGGCCCTCGGCCGCGACGAAGGGCTTCACCAGATCCTCCAGCTCGGACTTGCCGGCGCCGGCGATCACGAAATCCTTCGTCTTTCCAATGACATTCAAGGAATCCATGTTCACCCCGCCGACGGTCTTGGCGAGCGGATAGACCGGGTTCTCGGCGTAGAACTTGCTGCCGAGCAGACCCGATTCCTCGGCGGTGACGGCGAGGAAGACGAGGCTGCGACTGGCCGGGCCGGCCTTGGCATGCGCTTCGGCAAGGGCGACGAGGCCGCCGATGCCCGAGGCATTGTCGACCGCGCCGTTGCAGATGTCGTCGCCATTCACCGCATCGCAGCGTCCGAGATGGTCCCAATGGGCCGAGTAGAGCACGACCTCGTCGGGCTTCGCGGTGCCCGGCAGCACGCCGACGACGTTCTTCGACGCCTGGCGTTTGATCGTGTTTTCCCAGCCGACAGAAGCCTTTACGCCGAGCGGAACCGCCTTGAAGCCCTTCTGCGCCGCAGCGGCCGAAAGGGCGTCGAAGTCCTTGCCCGCGGCGGCGAACAGCGCCTTGGCCTTGTCGAGCTGCATCCAGCCGATCGCCTGGCTCTGGTCCATATGATCGCCCGGCGTGTCCTGCTCGAGCTGGGGGCCGGTCCAGGAGGACTGGACCACGCCCCAGGGATAGGCGGCAGGATAGGTGTCGTGGACGATGATCGCGGCGGCCGCGCCCTGCCGGGCGGCCTCTTCGAACTTGTAGGTCCAGCGGCCATAGTAGGTCATCGCCTTGCCGTCGAACAACCCCTTGGTTTCCGGGGTTTTATAGTCGGGGTCGTTGACCAGGATGACCACCGTCTTCCCTTTCACGTCCAGACCGGCATAGTCGTTCCAGCCGCGCTCGGGGGCGTTGATGCCATAGCCGACGAAGACGACGTCGCTGTCCTTGATCGCGACCTTGGGCACCACCCGGTAGGTCGCGATGACCATGTCCTTGCGATAGTCGAGCGACACCGCCTGCTTGCCGCCAGTGAAGACCAGCGGCGCCACGTTGTTCGCGGTGATCTCGACCAGCGGCACGTCCTGCGTCCACTGCCCCTTGTTGCCCGGCTTGAGCCCGGCCTTTTCAAAGCGTTGGACGATATAGGCGATCGTCTTGTCCTCGGCCGGGGTGGTCGGCGCGCGGCCTTCATAGGCGTCGGAGGACAGGACCTGCGTCACCTCCTTCATCGTCTCGACCGGGATGGTCTGGGCATTGGCCGCGGTGCCGGAGAGCAACAGGGCGACGGTGAGCAGATGGCGCATGGATACCCCCAAACAGAACTTCGTACGCCGATGTTGGCAAGGGTTGCGCGGGTTCGCAATGCGAGGCAGCCTGATAGCGATAACATAGGAGGGGATGCGATGCGCTTGTGGACGCTCTGTGCGCCGATATTGGCACTCGCCCTGCCCGCAGCCGCGCAGCAGCAGGATTACACCGCCGCCAATGCCGACCGGCAGGCGATGCTCGATCGGCTGGGAATCGCGGAAATCCGTGCGGGCGCGGATGGTTTCAACCCCAGCGCGCCCAATGCGGTGAACTATGACGAGGCGAAAGCGGGCACGCCGCAACTTCCGGATATGATGCGTCTGAACGACGGCCGGCCGGTCAGGAACAGCAAGGACTGGGACCGCCGGCGCCGCGAGATCGTCGAGCTGTTCGACCGCGAGATCTATGGCCGCGTGCCGCTAACCGCCCCGAAAATAACGTGGAATCTGGTGCGCGAGGAAAAGGCAAGCGAAGCCGGGATCCCGGTGACCAAGCGCTGGCTGGAAGGCGTGGCCGACAATCGGGACGCCCCGCAAGCATCCGCGACGATACGCGTACGGTACACGCTGCCCGACCGTCCCGAACGCGTGCCGGTGATGCTGAGCTTCGGCTTCCCCGAAGGCTTCAAATTCCCCGGGCCGCCGCGCCCCGCCGACCCCGGTCCGCCCTATACCGAACAGCTGCTCAAGCGCGGCTGGGGCTATGCCGTGGTGGTGGCGAATTCGATCCAGGCGGACAATGGCGGCGAGCTCAAGACCGGGGTGATCGGCATCTCGCTGCGCGGGGGGCCGCCCCCCCCCCCCGCCGGGGGGGGGGGGGGCCG